>DASQFN010000120.1 GCA_035633115.1 Gemmatimonadaceae bacterium
CGCCGGGTGCAACCGGAGCGACTGGTCCCACAGGTGCGACGGGTGATCCGGGCGCAACTGGAACAGCCGGAACGCCGGGTGCAACCGGAGCGACTGGTCCCACAGGTGCGACGGGTGATCCGGGCGCCACTGGAACAGCTGGAACGCCGGGTGCAACTGGAGCAACTGGAACAGCCGGAACGCCGGGTGCAACTGGAGCGACTGGTCCCACAGGTGCGACGGGTGATCCGGGCGCAACTGGAACAGCCGGAACGCCGGGTGCAACCGGAGCGACTGGTCCCACAGGTGCGACGGGTGATCCGGGCGCCACTGGAACAGCCGGAACGCCGGGTGCAACTGGCGCCACTGGAACAGCCGGAACGCCGGGTGCAACCGGAGCAACTGGCGCAACTGGCGCGACTGGCGCTGGAGCAACTGGAGCAACTGGAGCAACTGGCGCAACTGGCGCAACCGGTGCAACCGGAGCGACGGGCGCGACTGGTACTAACGGAGTCTCCGGCATCCAAGTCGTGACCGCCAGTACCACAATGGCCTCGAGCACGAACGAGGACGTGCTGGTGCAGGCGACAGCAACATGTCCGGCCGGGAAGCGTGTCACGGGCGGTGGGGGCGAAATCACCACGAGCAATACAGATATCCGGAGCCAGGTCGTGATGTTCCGGACATTCCCGACCCCCTCCCCAACATTCAACTCTTGGACGGCCTCGGCAGTTATCATCAGCGGCTTCAGTGGCCAGTCGGTCACGGTGACGACGTACGCGATCTGCGTGAACGCGATCTAGCCTGAACTGAAATCATGTGTTGAACCGCCTCCATGGCCCTTGGCCGTGGGGGCGGTTTGGCGTTTCGGTGTGCCCAGCATGACCATTCACTTGGAGGTGAAAGTCCTCTGGGGAGTTGATCGCAGCAACCCGAGCGAACCGCAAGGTGATGAGCGTGAGCGAGTCACTGAAAGAAGCGGAGTAGCGAGACCTGCGGGCCGACGAACAGGAATCGGATATGAGGCGTGGCCGACAAGGGCGAGCGGGCCGATGGCCGCAAAGCTCTCGCGATCAAGAGTCAGGCTGCGTAGATCCGGCGCTCGTGTAGGGACAGTGAATGGGATTACCTAGGGAGATCTCGCTTTACATCTGAAAGGGTGACGTAGCGTCGGGCAATTGACGCGACGGAGCGAGAAGTCAGCAGAGGCCATAGTAGCGGGGGACTTCGGGGAAGGTGGACCGCTCCACTCGCGAAGGGCCGAACAGAGAGGAGAGCGATACGACCGTGCACCACGCCGAGGTCATGCAGATGTCGAACGCTCAGTTCGAGCTGCCGCTGGAGGACAGGGGTGAAGCCCCGATAGGAAAGCGGAGCGGTGAAACCACGCTGGCGATGCGAGGAGACGTGCGCTCAGCAGACGACGACTTGCAGATGATGGAGCGAGTTGTCGGGCGGAGGAATCTGCTGCGGGCATTGAAGCGCGTGCAGCAGAATCAGGGAAGTCCGGGCGTGGATGGATTGACGGTGGAAGCACTCCCCGCCTATCTGCGTGAACACTGGGGGGTAATCCGCGGGCAATTGCTTGCAGGTCGCTACCAGCCGAGCGCGGTTAAGCGGTGCGAGATTCCGAAACCGGCCGGCGGGATGAGGCAGTTAGGCATTCCGACCGTGCTTGATCGGTTCATCCAGCAGGCCGTGTTACAGGTCTTGCAGCCAGAGATCGATCCCACTTTCTCGGAACACAGCTACGGCTACCGGCCGGGGCGGAGGGCACACGATGCAGTGTGTCAGGCGCAGCGGTATGTGCAAGGGGGCCGCAGATGGGTGGTCGATGTAGACCTGGAGAAGTTCTTCGACCGGGTTAACCACGATGTGCTGATGGGGAAGATGGCGAAGCGGATCGCGGACGCACGGGTGCTGAAACTCATTCGGCGTTATCTCGAAGCCGGAATAATGGTGAACGGGGTGGCGCTGGACCGGTACGAGGGAACGCCGCAAGGCGGACCGCTGTCGCCGCTACTGGCGACGTGCTGCTGGATGAAGTGGACAAGGAGCTTGAGCGGCGCGGGCACCGCTTCGTGCGCTACGCCGATGACTGCAATGTGTACGTGCGGTCGAAGCGAGCGGGGGAGCGCGTGATGCAGGGCTTGGTCAGACTGTACGTCAAGCTCAGGTTACGAGTCAACACATCCAAGAGTGCGGTGGCGCCGGTGTGGGAGCGCGCGTTTCTGGGCTACGGTTTCTGGGTAGCTCCGGGACGGGTGGTCAAACGCCGTGTGGCACCAAAAGCCCTGATGACAATGAAAGAGCGCGTCCGGCGGATCACGAGCCGGAACGGTGGACGCAGCATCGAGCGGGTAGTGGCGGCGCTGCGGAGTTACTTGGTGGGGTGGAAGGAATATTTCCGCCTCGCCGACACGCCCGCAGTCTTTGAGGACGTGGACAAGTGGCTTCATCGCCGGCTGCGCATGCTCATGCTGAAACAGTGGAAGCGCGGGCGGACCATGTATCGAGAGTTGCAGCGTCGCGGAGTCGGCGGAGCTGCTCTTTGGATCGCGGCACGCTACGGGCGAAGCTGGTGGCATGTGGCAGCGCACAAGGCGCTCAACATCGCTCTTCCGGGTCGGTACTTCGAGTCACTGGGCGTACCGCGCCTATGTATTCGCGAAACCTCAATACTCTGAACCGCCGGATGCGGACCCGCATGTCCGGTGGTGTGAGAGGGAAGTAGAGGAGCTATCCTCCTCTACTCCCTATCCCGATTCGTTGTCGCGCTCGTCCTGAATGTAGCCTTACCCAGATGCGGCATCCGCGGTGGCGTTGGGTATCACGCGATCAGCGGCGGAGGAGAGAGCAGCTGCAACGCCTTTTAATGAGAGGTATTCCCGCCACAAGCGCCACTGGAACTGCGGCCGCCAGCTACGCAGCGCCGATAGTCACCTTGTTGAAACTCGCTCATTCCGCTATGGCTCGAGCCTGTCTATCGCCCAAGCCTGGCCCTGGCTGTGTCGGCCGTCGCCCGGTCCTTGATCTTCTCGGCCATCGCGAGAACCTTTTCCCAATACGGTCTCGCTTCCGCTGACTTTCCGGAACGTCCGAGCGCGACTGCAATCTGGTAATTCGCACCATAGTGTGTCGGATTCCTTTCAAGCACCTTCCGAAACTGTTCGGCCGCCAGCGCCGGATCGTTCCGGGTGTACAAAAGGCTCAGCCCTTCACTCATCATCCCCGCCTCGCTGACCGTATCGGGTTGTGCCAAACGCATCCGGGCGGTCTGGGCGGTGACCGTATCCTTTACGCTTTCCGCTGCGCCAAGCACAACTATCCAGATCGCCCGGGCCTCGGCGGGTTTTCCGGCGCGGTCGAGAGCTGCCGCAAGCTGGAAGCGAGCACCATAGTGCGTTGGATTCCGCTGCAAGATCCCACGGAATACCTCCGCGGCTTTGTTGGGATCGTTGCGGTTGACGAGCTCAAGCCCCAGCGCCATTTGGGCAGCGTCTGAATTGAGGTCGGGCATCCCGGTCTGGGCCGAATCGCTGCTCGCGGGCGAGCGATCGCCACATCCCGCTACTCCCGAAGCGAGCGCGACAGCGGCGACGATCACCTTGCCGGGTGAGAGCGGGAAATGAGAAAAGAAGCGGATCATTGATCCCTCAGAATTTGGACAGACCGGTTAAAAGTAGAGACATACCGACTGAGAGGCGCAGTGGAGCGGACAGGCCGACCCATCTCGGTCAAGGTAACAACATAGGCAGTTTATCCCATTAGATGATTATTCCAATCGCCGTTAAAATTGGCGACCAATCCAGAATGACCGGCGCCACGGCTACTGGGTCACGTGGTGCGTTGAGCTTTTGACGTAAGCGACCCCGCCGGCGCGCCGAAGGCATGCTTCAGCGGGGCGACCTCTTAGCACGTGAGCAACGCGAAAGCCTTGAATAGATGATCGAGGCCCTCATAAAGGCCTCTTTCATTCCACGCTCTGCGATGCATATCAATGCCAGCGTCCGTTGTTTCATCGCATTTCAGAACTGCATCCTTATCATTTTGCTGTATGCGTATTGCGTCGAACCGCCGCCGAAACTCCAACCATATCAGGCGCATACTTACTAGCAAATGGGACCCCGGGGGCCAACCTGCCGGGGTTCTTCTTCACACGACCCGAGTACGGTCTCTGATTGCAATTTCGCCGGGCGCTTCTTATCCTTGCCCGATTCGCCTTTTTGACGCACTCAATCGGTAATCCTGCTATGCCAATAGAGCCAGATCGACAGCAATCCGAAGCGAACACTCCAGCTGCCAAACCCTGGTGGCAAAGAGCCGACGTCATCATTGCCGGCCTCATAGTCCTCGCTGTTCTCGTGTATATCGGCCGCGGCCGGGACAACAACCCGCAAACCTCAAACACGCCCGAACCGGTGCCGGCAGCTGCGACTCCGACAGCACCACCGCTGAGCAAGGAAGCTCAGGCAGCCTTCACGCAGGCCACAAACGAAGGGCTGAACTATTACTACAAGACCAAAGAGTACGACAAAGCCGAACAGTCGTTTCGCAAATCGATCGAGATCGCTCCTGACAACGCCGTGGGGTACAACAACCTTGGCAGCGCGCTGAACGATCAAAAAAAATGGGACGAAGCGATCATTGTCCTCAGTCGAGCCGTCGAGCTGGATCCCAACTTCGCCACCGCACGGAATAACCTCGCCTGGGCGCGCGCGCAGAAGGCTAAGCAGGGGCCGTGAGCCGGGAGGCTTCCCGCAGACCCTTCGTCGCTGCGGCCCTCGCCGCCACCGTTCTGATCCTCTCTGCGTATTCCAACTCCTTTCACAACGGGTTTCACTTCGACGAAGCATACCTAATAGTCAATAACCTGTTCATCCGGGACCTCGCGAACATCCCTCGCTTCTTCACGGATGCCCGGACCTTCAGCACCTACCTTCCAAACGCGAACTATCGGCCTCTAAACGCCGTCACGTACGCGTTCGACTACTGGCGTGCCGGCGGCTTGAATCCAGTGCAGTTTCACGTCACCCAGATCGTCCTGCTGCTGGCGACGGGAACGCTGCTCTGGCTGCTCTACCGCCACATCTTTCGCGACACCGGCGAGACCCGCCCGGCCGAAGGGGCCGCGCTGTTTGCGGCCGCGCTCTTCTGCATCCACACGGGCAATACCCAGACAGTCAACTACATCTCCGCCCGCTCCGAATTACTCTCGGGGCTCGGCGTGCTGGGCGGATTCATTGTCTACATCCAGAAGCCGGAATGGCGCCGGTATTACGTGTACCTGATTCCTCCTGCTGTTGGGGCACTGGCCAAGACACCGGCTGTCATGTTCGCGCCGCTATTTCTCGCCTACCTGCTGCTAATCGAACAGCAGCTCGCCCTTGCGGAAATATTCAGTCGGCGCGGCTGGCCGCAGGTGCGCAGCGTCCTCTTTCGCTCGGTGCCAGCGTTCCTCATGGCCGTCGTGATGTACAAATTCGTGGAGGGGATGAATCCCCCCGGCCAGACCTACGGCGGTGGAAGTCGGATGGATTATCTCGCGACCGAAACCTGGGTCTGGGTTCGGTACGTCCGGCTCTTCTTTTTTCCAAGCGGGTTATCAGCCGATACGGATCTCAAGCCGTTCACGAGCTGGCTTGATGCTCGCGTCTTCGCCGGGCTGGTGCTGCTCGCCGTGTCCGTTGTCTGCATGTGGCGCGCGTCGCGCAGCCGTGAGCTGCGACCGGTGGCGTTCGGGATCGCATGGTTCTGGATAGCTCTGGTTCCATCGTCCACGATCTTTCCCATCGGGGAGACCACTAACGACCACCGCGTTTTCTTCCCGTTCATGGGCTTCACCGCGGCCATAGTCTGGTGGGCCGTCGTGCTCTTCCAACGTGCGGCCAGAAAAAACGCGTCATTTCGACGCGCAATCGGAACGTTCGCATTGCCTGCATGCGCGCTGATCCTGGGAATTCACGCGATTGCTACCTACAATCGAAATCGCGTCTGGCTCAATGAAGAAACGCTTTGGGCTGACGTCACGATCAAGAGTCCGAGAAATGGACGCGGTCTCATGAATTACGGCCTCACGCAGATGCGACAGGGTCGTTACACGGTCGCGAGGGACTACTTCACGAGGGCCTACGTATTCAACCCCAACTACCCGACGCTGCATGTTAATCTCGGGATAGTCACGGACGCGATGGGCGACACAGCGGCCGCCGAGGGATGGTTTCTTCGCGCGCTGCACCTCGATCCGAACTATCAAGCGGGACACAGCTTTTATGCCCGCTGGCTCGCGCGTCACGGCCGCCCCAAGGAAGCCATTTCTCACCTCGAGCGAGCCGTTGTTCTCAGTCCCGGCGATCTTGAGGCGCGTCATGCCCTACTCGAGCTCTACGCGGCGACCGGCGATAACGCAAAGCTCGCTTCACTCGTCCGGGACATCCTGGCACTCGCACCAGGCGATTCCGTTGCCCGTGCATACGCGACGAGAATACCTCCGCAAGTGAACGATACACGATGAGCAGGCAAATCACCGAGTCTCCGCGTATTGCCGTGATCGTGCCTTGTTACAACGAGGAGGTTGCAATAGCCACGGTCGTGAAGCAATTCAAGGCCGCGTTGCCGAGTGCGACCGTTTACGTCTACGACAATGCGTCGACGGATCGCACTTCCGATGTAGCCAGAGCTGCTGGCGCCGTAGTCCGCTTCGAGCCGCGGAAAGGGAAAGGGAACGTGGTTCGCCGGATGTTCGCGGACGTGGATGCCGACATTTATGTCATGGTGGACGGGGATGCGACGTATGACGCCGGGTCTGCACTCGAGATGATCGATCGGCTCGCGAGCGGCAACCTCGATATGGTCGTCGCAAATCGCCAATCGGAGGCAGTGGCCGCATACAGAGCAGGGCATCAGTTCGGGAACCGGCTGTTCAACCGGATACTCGAGACTCTCTTCAACAGCTCGTTTCAGGACATCTTTTCCGGTTACCGGGCCTTCTCCCGCCGCTTCGTGAAATCCTTTCCAGCCGCGTCAACTGGTTTCGACATTGAAACGGAGCTGACTGTTCACGCTCTCGAGTTGTCGATGCCTGTCGGGCAGATTGAATCCCCGTATGGCGCGCGCCCGGAAGGCTCGGAGAGCAAGCTCCGCACGTACCGTCACGGCTCGATGATCCTCTGGCGGATCATGATTTTGTACAAGGAAGTGAGGCCGTTCCAGTTTTTCTCGGCGATCGCTCTCATGCTGGCTGTGACATCGACAGTGCTCGTGTATCCAATCGTGGTCACTTACATCGAGACCGGGCTTGTCCCTCGCTTTCCGACGGCAATTCTGGCAACAGGATTGATGATTCTGGCGTTCATCAGCATCACCTGTGGACTCATCCTGGACAGCGGCCGCCGCGGGAGGCGTGAAATGAAGCACTTGCTGTATCTCCAGCAGTCATAGGCATTCAAGCTGACGCGTTCTCCTGAATGGTGAGCTGGTTGCGCAGGCGCGATCCGTGGGACACAGCTACGCTGATTCTCCTCGTTGTGGTCGCCGTAATAATGTTCCTCACGTTTCGCGACTACGGCGTCTCCTGGGACGAGGAGTTTTCCAGAACGCAGGGCACCGATTTCCTCAGGTGGTACACGTCCGGCTTTCGTGATTACTCGATCATGCGGACTCAGTTGGACGAGTACCTGTACGGCCACTTCTTCAACACGATATCCATACTCGTCTCCGATCATTTGCCATTTGGCCCGTACGAGGGTGGCCATCTGGTAATCGCGATGACCGGGCTCCTCGGGATCTTCTTTGCCTACCGATTGGGCAGGCTTCTCGCCGGACCGATGGCGGGATTTCTTTCCGCATTGATCCTGACGCTCACACCGACGTACTTCGGCCACTCGTTCATCAATCCTAAGGACTTGCCATTTGCAGTCTTCTTTCTGGTGGCCGTGTACTATCTGGTTCGGCTCTACGACGAATTACCGGCCCCTCGAGCCCGAGCCGTCGTAGTCACTGGCATTGCGATTGGACTGGCTCTGGGCATTCGGGTTGGCGGAGTCATCCTGTTCGGATACTTGGTAGTGCTGGTCGGCTTGTGGTATCTGGTTCGGTACACTAGACAGCGCTCACTGAGAACAGCCATCGTAGCGACCGACGTTCGCGACACGCTTGTGGCCATGATCCTGATCGTCGCGCTCGCCTGGGCGGTGATGCTGGTCTGGTGGCCATTCGCGCAGCTCGATCCGATCGCGAATCCGCTGGCGGGCATCCAGAAAAGTGCGAGCTACAGTAGCGCCAAGTGGACGAATTTATACCAGGGCACTTACACCCCGGCCGATTCTCTCCCTTGGCATTATCTGCCTGTCCTGTTTCTGGTCATGCTCCCGGAGTATTACGTCGTTGGAATGGTTGCCGGCATCGCTGGTCTCGTGATGCTGATGATTCATAATCGGCATGGTGACGGCAAAGTGAAAACGGACGCCGTCGCCAAGCTCTTGTTCTGCGTGTTCGCCGCACTCTTCCCGCTGGTTGTCGCACTCGTGGTGCGCCCCGTCGTGTACGATGGGACGCGGCTGTTCCTATTCGTCATACCGCCGCTTGCCGTGCTTTCAGGAGTGGCCATATGGTGGCTTCTTTCGCGGGCGCTCCCGCCGATATCAAGGATGGCGGCAGCCTTGCTTCTCGTAGTCATTGCCGCGGCGACAATCATCGACATGGTAAGGCTCTACCCGTACGAGTACGCGTTCTTCAACCGGTCGTCTGGAGGAATTCGCGGGGCCTACGGCCGATTCGAGACAGAATACTGGGGAGTATCGTACAAGGAAGGGGTCGACTGGCTCAGCAAGAATTACAGGCCTGACGCTCCGCCTGCGTCGATTCGTGTCGGCAACACGAGCAACCCATTTCTCACAGGATACTATTTTTCCGCCGACCGACCATCCACCCGGCGCTTTGTCCAGGTCGGACTCGACCAGAATCCGAACGTGATTCTCTCGATCACGCGGTGGAATCAACATCTCAACTATCCGGGCAGGGTATTGCACGTAGTCGAACGAATGGGAACGCCCTTGCTCTACGTGATCGAAACGAACCCTGCAATCGAGGCACCCTCGTCGTGAGCGTTCCTGCTACTGCGGCTTCTCCTGCAGAATCACCTCGAAGTGCTGACGGGTCGCTCTTCCGTTTGCTGGCACCCCCAGATCGTCATCAGGACCCAGTATTACTTCAAGTACCTTGTATCCGTCTTCACCTCCATCCTCGAAGCTGCGGAAGTACGCGTCCTTGAATCCGAGTATGTGTCCGAACTCGTGAACGAGAGTGCCGTGCGCGATCGAATGGGGCCCCAGAATGATGCTCCGTCCGAATAGGTAGGTAAGATTACCGCCGGTAGTGAGCACCGCGCCGTCAGGAGGGAACCGCTTGACGTGCTCGGGAATTACAATGTGCGCTCCGTTCGCCGGCACTTCTCCATTCGGATATAGCTGCGAAGGCCGCACGCGGCGCACATCCAGCATCACCCGGAACTCGTCCTCGCCATCCCGCACGTACCACCCATCCTCGATCGCGGCGCGTGCCGATTCGACGAAAGCAGAATCAACGATGTCGGTGTACAGGGGAACTGAAAGGATCCATTCGTGTGCACTCGGGTGATCGCGCCGCACAAAATCCGGAGTTGCTGATTTTCGAATTGCCTCAGCAATCCGCCGCGTGAGCGAGTCGGCCCGGGCCCGCAGCATACTGTCGCGATGTTCCCCAGCATGTGACAACGAGTCCAGAAGCGCCTGACGTGTCACCACATCATCCTGGAGGATTCGAGCGTCCCTGTAGCGTTGCGTAAATCGCGCGATTTCGCTCTGCCACAGTCGATTGTACTGAACCGTGCTCGCCATCAGCTTCTGGCCGTCAACGAGCTTCTTGTACTCATCGACGATCAGCTGGTACTGGTTGCGTCGGGCGTCGCTATCCGCCCGCACCGCATTATCGAGCCTCGCTTCAAGAGCGGATAGCCGCTGCTCTCCGCGACTGACCATGCTGTCGGTGCGGCTCCAGCTAAAGGGGGAGAGCGTAAAACGTGAAGCGCTTCGGGCCGGGGGCGGATCCGCCTTCAGGATCGGCAGTATCTGATAGCCGAAGGGAACGGGCGCCGGCGGCATGATCGCCTGCCGAAGCTCGGGTGCGTCCTTGTCCAGTGTTGAGCCGAACGTGTTGAAGAAGCGCTCCAACCGTTCCCGATGGACTTGATACCGCTGCTCCACTTCATCACCGCGGCGAAGATAGGGCGCGCGCGCTAGGGTGGTTGGCGTCGCCGCGGATGGCGTGCCATCAGTTTGCGCGGAAGCCTCCGCAGCTGTCACGGGTATCAACCACAGAACCACTATGCGTGCGCGATGACAGCTTCTACCGCACCTCGATCGCAATGGCTCAGGGCTGATGGTCAGCACGAAGGTGGGATCTCGAACACGTTGTAGTTCTCGTTGATCATTGCGCCGAACGACGAGAATACGAGCTTTCCTCTGTCGAAGAGCCTTGAACGCTCTGCATCGTTCCACCTGAACACGGCCGGCGGATAATTGACGGGCGTTTGGCCTGCGGGGTCGGTGAGCAGGTTGTATGGTCCGATCGCCAGCAGAACCGGCTGACCATTGGCGCATGCCAGGCTATCAGCCAGATCAACCAGCTCTCCGAGCCCGAGGTTTAGCTTGCGGCGAATACCACGATCAAAATGGGCGCGATAGTCGAAGTTTCGCTGCCGCGGCATAAACACTCGGTTCCCGACATAATAGGGCATCGGTTCCATCATGAAGTCGGGCTCGCCTGCAAGAATAGCATTCCGGAGGTGGGGACTCTGGCGGATGAAGGCTGCGAATGCTTTGCTCGATGACACGGGTCGGTCTATCTCGCTTTTCGCTATCCAAGGCAGCGCCGCGGTCTGTACGACGAGAAGCGGGATCAATCCAAGCGGAATCGAGCTAGCGCGCTCGGGCGCGTTGCGACGCTGTGCTTCCGCGGTCGCGATCCAACACAAGGAGATCAGTATGAACGCGAGGAATCCCTCGTGTCTGAGCCCTCCTCCATAAACCAGACGGAATAGCACCTCGAAGCCAAACACCGCCAGGATCGCCGCGGTGAGGCACGGGAGATTTCGGCGTAGTGACCACGCGATAGAGGCAAGTGCAATATCGACAATTACACGAGACGCGAGCTCCGGGTTCATACCAACACTCGCCCACGGAATCTGTTCGGCAGCCGCGATGTTCGTGCCTCCCCATCCCATGAGAGCCAAGCCAGGATCCGAAAGAATCGTCGCGAGAACATCGGTCACGCGCAGCTGGCCAACCGAGAATGCGTACGACATCTCAGGCGGCGGATGGGCGCTCCATAAACCGAAGGCCGCTCCGCCAACGGCGATACAAATCGCTGCGACCGACGACCTGGTCAGGAGGAAGGGCCTGTGGGCCGGGTTGAAAAAATCCATCAGCCACACCAGCAGGAGCAGAAGACTGGCGACGGCAGCATGGACGCTTGTATTAGCGAGCAGCAGGAGGATAATGCCAAGTCGAGTCGGCTGTCTCTTTCTGGTTGAAAAAAAGATGCAGGCCGCGAACATTAGCAGAATGCCGAGGCCATAATTGCGCGACATCACACTGTATTCGTATCCGAGGAACGCGCCGAAGATTGCGAGAACTCGCATCCAGAACGGGAATGGAGCAAACCGCAACATCAGAAATGCAGCCGCTGCGGCAATCGCGAGAGATGCGACCGGCAGGACGAGCGTCGAATGGGTCAGGCCGTATCCAATCCGCAGTATCGCGTACCAAAGGATCGGATGTCCGTCCTCCTGGCTGTCGTGCAAGAGCTGCAACCAGGACCCGGCATTCGTCGCGACCGAAAAAGCACGGACCTCATCACGCCACATCTCGTGCTGCGTAGAGACGGCTGCGGTAAATGCGACAAACGCGACGAGCCACGGCCTCCAGTCGTGCTTGTGTGGATCGGTCAGGGCTTGTGGTTGGGTCAAGAACCGCGGCCGACTGGTTGGGGGCATGAAATCTGGACACCAGAGGCACCCGTGCGCCAGAATACCCCATGCCGTGGAACCGATGAGACAGCGATGACTTCAGCCCCTATCCCGATGCGGCTGTCGCTGATCGTGCCGATATACAACGAAGAGGCGGCGATCGACGAGCTCCGAACACGGCTTGTCCGGTGCTGGACCCGCTCGGGACGTTCGAGG
Source organism: Gemmatimonadaceae bacterium (assembly GCA_035633115.1). Lineage (NCBI taxonomy): Bacteria > Pseudomonadati > Gemmatimonadota > Gemmatimonadia > Gemmatimonadales > Gemmatimonadaceae > Gemmatimonadaceae bacterium. The sequence goes on from DASQFN010000120.1 coordinate 12,200, forward strand.
TCATCCTCATAAACGACGGCAGCAAGGATCGCTCGGCCGAAATGCTCGACGAACTTTGCGCGAGCGACCCGCGATTCACCGCTCTCCACTTTTCCCGCAACTTCGGCCACCAGGCAGCAGTAACCGCGGGGTTGCATGCATCGACGGGCGAGTGCGCGGTGATCATCGACGCGGATCTCTTCCAGAGGGGGATTAAGCCCTTTCTAAAGGTCGGAATCGGGGCGCGGACCGCGTGCCCGGACCACCTCTTGCAGACATCCGGGCCGGGCCTGAATTTCACCGTGGCAGGGGATGGACTTTCACGGCTCGCCGCTCGAAGTCAGCCGTCCGCTGGCGCCCATCTGGACAAGCATGGGCTCCCTTGCGTATTTCCAATTAACTGCGGCGGCCTCTCTCGAGAGGCCGTCTTTTCGTCCAGAACCGTTGCGTCCCTTCTCCTGCATTCGTCAATCATGGCACCAGGGCATTCCCGACGCATCGCGCAACAATCGAAACAGGATAAAATGAGCAGCGTCACACGGCCCCTGCTGTCCCGGCTGCCGTCCGAGGAAATCACGCCCATCGGCTTCACCCAGCGCGAGCAGGACGCGCTGCGCGCAGCCTTTGCCGTGCTGCTCTCACCACTCGATTCGATCAATGCACAAACCTGGCGCGGCGAAGTCGGCCGGATCCTCTGCGACCTGCTCGGCGCCGACCGCGCCTCGTTCCAGCTCGAGATGCCCGGCATCCCGCGGCTCTACAGCGAGGACTATCCTCAGGCGACACTCGATGCTTACGTCGACTACTACAAGGACATTGACATCGGCCGGCACCGCCGCGATGCACTGGGCGCCGAAGTTTGGAACCGCTGGCTCCTGCACGGACGCGACCTGCGCAGCTTCTGGGAGAGCGAGATCCACCACGACTTCCTGGTCCCGAATCGCATTCTCGATTCGATGGGACTGACGGTGAAAGTTCGCGGCGCATCGATGCCCGCCACTCTGTTCTTCCACCGCGACAAGCCCGGCACTGCGGAGTTCAGCGAGCGCGGAATCGCTCTGCTCTCGATGCTGCTGCCCGCGTTCAAGGCGGGTGTCCGCGACATCGTCCGTTACTCGCACCAGCGCCAGAGTCTCACGACTCACCTCGACGAGCTCACAACCGGAATCAGGATCTGCGATTTCGACGGATCGACGGTGCACCAGAATCCAGCGTTCACGACTGCGCTCGCCGCGGAAGAATCTCCCAAGCGATTGGAGAGAGCAATCAGCGAGATCATCACGACACTCGTTCAGCTGTCGGGCGAGCCGAGCGACATCGGCGCCGCGCTGGCAGGCGACCGTATCACGCAGGAGATCCATACCAATACCGCGAGCTACCAGCTTCGAGGGACCTTCCTCGGCCGAGAGCTGCTCGGCGCCGAGCGACGGATTGCGATCTCGCTCGAGCGGCTCGCGCCCGACACGCCGCTATCCGACAGCACACTGCAGGCGCGCTTCAAGCTGACGCCGAGGGAGCTGGAGATCGCGCGCCGGCTGTCGCAGGGACAGTCGACCAGGGACGTTGCGCACGCCTGCGGCATCAGCATCCACACCACGCGACGGCACACCGAGAGGATCTTCAACAAGCTCGGCGTGAGGAACCGCTCGCAGCTGGGGCCCAGGCTGAGGGGCGAGTAGAGCGGACGCTTCCGGTAGCCGGCCAGCGGTAACCGGCGACCGGCAGCCGAGGCCCGGAGGTCGGCATCTTGGCCCCCGCGGCCGGTGATTTCAAACCGATGGGCGCTTTAGGCCCCGCGGCAACCATCTTGCTCTCCTGCGGGCTGCTGGGCCGGGAAAGGTCTGGAAATAATCCAAGAGGATGCTTACAATAGGATTCCTCCCCGACTACCCCTGGCCACGGTTGGCTTCGTGTCCAGTGTCGTTGCATCTCATGTAATCCGGGCGTCGTTGTTCTGGAAAGTTGCGGCACCGAACCGAGAGCGGATGACCCACGCGAGTAGCGAGTGGAGAAAAATCAGAAGAGAGCCGGAGCGGGAGACTGAAAGTCCTCAAGTCCCGCTCAACCCTCGCGCGCAGACTGCGCTGCAGTCGGCGCTTGCCGTGCTTCTCTCACCGCTCGACGCGGTCGACGCCAACGCCTGGCGTGGCGATGTAGCACGCACGCTCTGCGAGCTGCTCGGCGCGGACAAGGCATCGTTCGAGCTGGAGATGCCCAAGATTTCGCAGATGTACAGCGAGGACTACCCGCAGGCGACGCTCGACGCGTACATGCAGCATTACCGGGCGATCGACACCGGGCGCATCCAACGCGAGAAGCTCGGTCTAGAGGTGTGGAACCGCCAGCTGCTGCACGGCCGGGCGCTTCCGGATTTCTACAAGAGCGAGATTCACCGCGGGTTTCTGGTGCCCAACGGAATTCGTGATTCGATGGGCCTCACTGTCGAGGTGCCGGGTCTCCCCAAACCCGCGACGCTTTTCTTCCATAAGGAGCGGACGGGCACGACTCAGTTCGGTGTTCGCGGGCTCGCGTTCCTCGGCTTGCTGCTTCCAGCCTTCAAGGCGGGCGTCCGCGATCTCGTGCGCTACTCGCACCAGCGCGTGAGCCTGTCGAGCCACCTCGACTCGCTGATCGAAGGCATACGAATCGTGGATCTGGAGGGACGGGCCATTCACCAGAACCCGTCGTTCACCGCGACTGTCACCGGCAAGCCCGTCGAGCCCGAAGCCGAGGCGGCAATTGCGGAGATCGTCGCCGAGCTGGGCACGTTGACTCGCGACCGTCACGGGAACGTCATGGCTCTTGCCGGGGCTCAGGTCAGGCGTGAGATCGTCACCCCGACGTCGAGCTATGAGCTCCGCGGGAGCTTTCTGGGGCGCGAGCTGCTGGGAGCCGAAGTCCGGGTGGCGATCTCGCTGCAGCTGATCATCTCGCCCGCCGGGCTGTCCGACGAGGCGTTGCAGAAGAGGTTCGGGTTGTCGGAGCGCGAGATTCAGGTTGCGCGCTGCCTTGCGCGCGGGGAATCGACGAAGGAGATCGCGCTGTCGTGCGGCATGAGCCCGCATACTGCCCGGCGGCACACCGAGAAGATCTTCGTGAAGATGGGAGTTCGGAACCGGTCGCACATCGGGCCACGGCTTCGGGGCGAGTAAGCTCCCCGGTCACCGGTAGTCCGTTACCCGTATCCGTACCAGTTGGCCGTTACCTGCTCGCAGTTCCTGCTTGCAGCTCCCCGCTGCGTGCCAACCCCCAGAGCTACCCGCGCCGGCTTCCAGCCTAAGTCTGTGTGGGACAGCGAATTAGGGGTTACTGTCCAATTCCAAAGTTTAGGTTTATAAAGTAAAATACTTCTCTTTATAAACTTCCACGAATTACATTATAACCTGTGCCGCAATACAGCGCACCCGTCCCGCGGCCGGTAATATGGCAAAGCAAAACCCGTTTCGAATCCACGGAACCGTCGAAGGCGAGTACTTCACCAATCGCCAGGGCGAGCTGGAGAAATTCGCCGGAATCCTGAGCGAGCCCGCTGCGAAGATGGTGGTGTACGGCCCGCGCCGCATGGGAAAGAGCTCCACGCTCGACAACGTCGTGCGGTCGATCAACAAAGGGGGCGGCCACGCGCTCATCGCCGACATCTCCACCGCCTCCACCGTCACCGACATCGGCAACCGGATTCTCGCCAGCGCGACACGGTCTATTGGAAAGGGGTGGCGTGACCTTGCCAGGGATCTCGTCGGTCGCCTTCAGGGAAGCATCAGGCTCGCGCCCGATCCGACGACGGGATTCATGCTCCCAAGCTTCGATGTCGGGCTTCGCCAAGCGAGTCTCGAGGCGCAGCGCGAAAGTCTCGCGCAGGTTCTGGACGGGCTCGAAGCCCTCGCCGCATCGAAGAAGACGAACGTCGGCCTCGTCCTCGACGAATTCCAGGACATCACGAAGTTCGGCGGGCAGGACGCCGAATGGCACCTGCGCGGCATCGTTCAGCGGCACAAGCAAGTGAGCTATATCTTCGCCGGGTCGGAGGAGCACCTCATTCGCGCGATGCTGGGCAGCGGGCGTGCCTTCTACAAGATGCTCGACCAGCATCACTTCGGGCCGATCGACAGGGACCACATGTCCAGCTGGATCGATCAGCGAATGCAGACGGCCGGCCTCACCTCGAGCTTCGCGGGCGCCGCGTGCGTGAATCTCACCGGTCCGCGCACGCGGGACATCGTGCAGCTCGCCCGGAAGTGCGTGGACAGGGCGGTGGAGAATACCATCGGCTATGAAGAAGTCGCGGCCAGCTATGTGGAGCTGATCGAGGATCAGGACGACAGCATCCGCAACTGGTGGGACACGCTCACTTCGCTGCAGCAGAACGTGCTGCGAGCCGCCGCCGGCAGCTCGGCCGGGCTCACTACCGCAGACACCCGGAAGAGATTTTCACTGGAGAGCTCAGGGAGCATCACGAACGCAGCCGCGGCGCTTCTCGACGAGGGCCACCTCGTCCGCACCGACAGCGGATCGGGATATGTGTTCGACAGCCCGTTCGTTCGCGGGTGGGTGATCATTCATGCCCTCCCCGACATCGGTGTCGAGCTCGCCGCGACTCACATCGCGTCAGAGACCGCGGAGTACCTCGCCGCCGCCAGTCAAGCGCCGGGGAAAGAAGCGCTGAGCTGACGGGAGTGCCCGTATCAGAAGGCTCGGGGCCCGTTTGCCTCAGCGACCAGCTACGGGAAAACTAGTTGACAACCCGCCGCCGGTACCGTAGCCTACTAGGAAGCCCGTAGTAACGGAGACGCTACCCAACCCTTCGACGGCAGCATGGCCGACATCTATTTCCCCCCCCGTGAGCTCGAAGTGATGAGCGTCCTCTGGCGCCTCGGCTCAGCCACGGTCGCCGACGTCCGCGACGCGCTCGACGACGAGCTCGCCTACACCACCGTCCTCTCACTGCTCCAGATCCTCGAGGAAAAGGAATACGTCCGGCACGAGCCGGACGGCCGTGCATACCGCTATTTCCCACTGGTCGAAGCTGAAAAAGCGGGCGGTAGCGCACTAACGAGAATTCGCGACGCGATCTTCCACGGCTCGGCGGAGCGGATGTTCGCCCAGATCGTGTCGGACCGGGAGCTGAGCAGGAAAGATCTGAAGCGAATGCGACGAATGTTGAAAAGGCGCCTCGAGGAGAAGCCGTGACAAGCGTTTTGATCGTCTACGGACTCGTTGTGGACATGCTGCTCTGTGCGACGAGCGTCACTACTCGGAAGAGCGGTGGGTTAAATAGGCCCTAGCTTTTAGCTGCCACGGTCCACTCCAGGACGTCGTCGTTCAGCTCCAGAACGTCGTCGTTTAGCTGCGCCGCGTAGAAGTGATTGCACGGAAAGTTTTCGCATGCTCGAGTAATTAACCCACCCCATACCGTTGTCACCTAGACTCTTGCCGATGATGTATATACGTCTGTATATTCACAGTGCGATTCACTTGGGACCCGCTAAAGAACGAGGCCAATCTTCGTCGGCGCCAATTCGACTTCGAATTCGCCACGCAGATCTTCGAGGGCACGACGCTGGAACGCGATGATACGCGACGGGATTACGGCGAGCGACGCGTGATAGCGACTGGGGTCACCGATGGGTTCTGCCTTACCGTTGTATATACCGATCGGCGCTTTGAATCCGGAGAAGTAGAGAGACGCATCATTTCCGCACGTGGGAGCAATAGAGGAGAGCGAAGAGCCTATGCCCAAGCATTCCCCCCAACGACCGAGCCGAGGCCGGGCAAACCTTGAGTATCTAAGGCGGATGAGCGACGCAGAAATTGCTCGGACCTCGCCTCCCGAGCTCGCGAATTTGCCGGCCGATTTCTGGGATTCGGCGAGGCTTGTTGTACCCGTGCGCAAGGAGGCCATTTCGCTGCGCGTGGACGAGGACGTGCTCGCCTGGTTCAGGAAGGCGGGTCCTCGCTACCAATCACGAATGAATGCCGTATTGCGGAGCTACGTCGCCGCCATGAGACGACGCCCCACCGGGTCAGGAACCAAACGGAGCGGCTAGCCGAGCCTCGCCGTTTGGGTGAAGCGCTCTTGAATCCTGTCCACTGCCCACCCAACATGCTCGCGCACGAGGGGGTCCTCGTCTGATAGTGCTTCACTCAGCGCCGGTATTGCTTCTGGCGATCCGCTGTTCCCCAGGGCTACGGCAACGTTTCGAAGAAAGCCAGACCGCTTCGCGCGCTTGATCGCGGAGCCGCGCGAGAATTCGCGCCAGCCCGCATCGGACATTCGCATCAGCTCGGTGAGCCGCGGCGCCTCCATCCCGGCGCGCGCCGCCAGTGCCGGCTCGGTCAGCTCACGCGCGAAGCTTACGTTCCATGGGCAGACGTCCTGACAGATGTCGCACCCGTAGACGAGCTCGCCCAGCGATTCGCGCAGATCCTCAGGAACTGCCTCGCGCGATTCGATCGTGAGATACGAGATGCAGCGCGTAGCATCGAGCACCCGCGGCTCCACCAGCGCCTGAGTCGGGCAGGCGTCGAGGCAGCGCGTGCACGTTCCGCAGCGATCCGCCTCGAACGGTGTGTCCGGCTCGAGCTCGAGATCGACCAGCAGGGACCCGATGAAGAAGAACGAGCCGATCTCCGGATTTATGAGGTTCGTATTCTTGCCAAACCAGCCGAGCCCGGCTTTGCGAGCCAGGTCGCGCTCGAGAATCGGGCCGGTGTCGACGTACGACTTGCCCCGCACCGGTCGCCCGAGCAGCTCTTCGATCCACTCGTGAAGCAAGTCGAGCTTCTTCCACATCACCTCGTGGTAGTCGTCACCCCGCGCATATCGGGCGATGGGACCACTGGGCGATTTGCCGCCGTAGTTCAGTCCGACGACGATCGCGCTCGTTGCACTGGGAAAAGGAAGCCGGGAATCGCGCCGCTTCTCCGCGCCGCGCGGCAGGTACGTCATCTCGCCGGCATAACCGCGCCCGAGCCAATCCTCGAACGCCCCCGCCGTCCCGGCCGGCCCGAGCGCGGCGACGCGAACCAGATCGAACCCCAGGCCGAGCGCCTGCCCCTTGATGAGATTGGTCAGCAGCCCGCGGTCAGTCACCTTGCTAGGTGGCAGTTGTAGTTGAAGCTGCCCAGCGAACGTACCTCTCCACTTCCTCAGGACTAGGCACGGCGTCGAAATCCCCGTAGGCCGTGTACATCCGCCACCTGAGGTATGTCGTATCGGGCAGCGGCAGGAACGGCGGGCGCGCGTACCACTCCAGCGCCCGGAACCGCCACGCTACCACCAGCAGGTCGCGGGCGAGAGTGGGACGAATCACCGAGCGGAGCGCGAGGGCGAGGGAGAGCCGTTCCCATGTCATACCGCGAATAATACGGCGATTTGCGTAGGGGAGGCCCGGCCACGCCATTGAATGCTGCGTCTTTTGGCGAAGTGCAACGATCAAAAGAGGGAATCGCGGGTTCGAGGCCAGAGGAATCCAGGTCGCGAGGTCGCAGGTCAGGCCTCAGAGAAGCAAAGGCTCGCACCTCACCTGATACCTGCGAGGCTCGGCTCCTGTCACCTCGCACCCGCGCTCCTCTCCTTAGAAATCAAGACGATTGGAGTCTCCAAGCGCCGGCCTTCCAATACTCGCTGATCAACTATTTTTGAGCGAATGAGCGACCCTGCTACGAGTCCCCCGGTGCGGCATACGATCGGGCTCATCGCCGATACGCACGGGCTCCTGCGGCCCGGAGTGCATAGTGCGCTCGAGGGTGTCGACCTGATCATTCACGCTGGCGACGTCGGCGACGGAGTTCTCGAGGAGCTCGCGGAGATCGCTCCCGTAAAAGCCGTCCGCGGCAATACCGATCCTATGGGCGATCCCGACCTGCCTCTCGGGCTGAGACTCGAGATTGGCGGACTGGTGATTCATGTCAGTCACGGCAACGAGCTCGGCGTGCCGACGCCCGCAAAGGTTCTCGCCGCCTACGAGGGAGACGTGCTCGTCTATGGGCACAGTCACCGGCAGATCGTCGAGCGCGCGGGCGATCGTCTCGTGGTGAATCCGGGTGCGGCCGGCCCGCGACGGTTCAATCTGATGCCGAGCGTCGCGCGGCTCACGATCGTCGACGGATTCGCGGAAGTGGAGATAATCGATCTCGATGCGTGACCTCCCGGCTGACGAAGTCCACCTGTGGGAGACCTCTCTCTCCGTGGACGACAGCGAGGTCGCGCGAATCCTCGACCTGTTGTCTCCGGTCGATCGATGGGCGGCGGATGAGTTCAGCCATGTTCCCGCCCGGAAGCAGTACATCGTCTCGCGCGGAATGCTGCGCCAGCTCCTGTCCGGCTACATCGGCATCGCGCCACAGGAGATTCAGTTCACAATCGAGGGGGCCGGAAAGCCGGTGCTTGCGGGCAAGCGCACAGTTGACTTCAATCTCACGCACTCGGGCGATCTCACGTTGTTAGGCGTCGCGCGGCGGCCGCTGGGCGTGGACATGGAGCGGGTGCGAGAAATGCCTCGTGCAATCGAGCTCGCAAAGCGTTACTACTCTCCCGCGCAGCACGAGGAAATCGCGGCAACGCCGGACGAAGCGCGAAGCCGCAAGTTCCTCGGCATGTGGGTGCGAAGGGAAGCGTACGCAAAGGCGCTGGGCACCAGCGTGTGGCGGGCTCTTGGAGATCGACAGATAACAACCGATCACACGGTGCAGTTCGTCGACTACTCGGCCGAGTACGTTGCGGCCATCGCTGCTCCGGGGAATGACTGGAAGATCGTTCGATGTGGAGCGATCCCGTCGCCGAAGCACAGAGTTTTGTAACGATTCAAAGGCTGGTGCCGGGATCGCTCAAATCCTTGTAAACTCTGCGGTCACAACAATGAGAGTCCCGCTCGGCAGTTTCCTGCTGTTTGCTGCAGTTGCCGGAGCTTTACCGGCCGCTGCCCAGCCTGTCGCTGCTAATAGAGCTTCCATCGTCCGTCTGGTCGCGCGGGATTATTCGTTCGAGACCCCGCTGCGCCTGCCTTCAGGCATTGTCAGAGTCCGCCTGGTGAATCGCGGCTCGGAGCCGCATTACGCCGCTTTCTACCGGCTGGGAGGAGGCAGGACGGCGACGGACTTCTTCACGTGGCGGGCAAGTCGCTCACCGGCGCCCAGCTGGCTGACCTTCACGTCCGGACCCGCGCCCGTCGCGCCTGGCGATTCGACCGACCTCACCGTGCGCCTGCCGCCCGGTCATTACATGATTCTCTGCGGATACCCCGGAAAGGATGCCGTGCAGCATCTGGACAAGGGAATGTTCCGAATCGTCGACGCTCATCCGGTGCGCCGGCGATCGAGGAGCCCCGCCGGATACCCGACTGTCGCGCGGAAGATCACGATCTCGGAATCCGATATTTCCCTCGATCAGCCCGTCCCGGCGGGATGGCGGGAAATCGGAATCGAAAACACGGGGTCTACCGCCGAGCAGGGGTTGATCGTTCGTCTGCCCGCGGGGGTCAAGGTGGCGGACGAGCAGCGCTGGTTCGACGAAGGGTTTCGCTCACCTCGTCGGGGCGTGCCCTGGGGAGGCGCGCTTCTCGTCGCACCCGGAGAGCGCTATGTCATCACGCGGTATTTCGAGCCGGGACGATACGCTTTGATCTCCCGCCTCACCGGCAAATGGCGGAGTCTACTCTTTGTCGTCGCGCGGTAGGCGACTCTTGCGGCGTCCCGCGGAGCGCGTGAGGCGTTCCGCGTCGGATGGCGTGTCCACGTCGAGCGCGGCATGGGCCATCGGGATTCGCTTCACCTGACCGATCCGCTTGCGAAGCCAGGCGCCGGCGCCGGCGTCGCCCTTGAGCGCCATCAGATCGGGAACGTGCTCACGGCCGATCACCACCGGCACTCCGATCGTGTCGTCGTACTCGGAGGCGATGATGCGATCGTCGGCGTTGAACGCATCGAGCAGCTGTGTGAGAGCCGCTGCGTCGATGAGCGGTTGATCGGCGAGCATCACGAGCGCGCCGTCGCACGAGACGTTCTGATAAAGAGCGCGGAGGCCGGTGGCCAGAGATGAAGCGAGCCCGGTCTCCCACTCGTCGTTCATGACCAGCGTCACCGACGGCAGCATCGCAAGCGCCGGCGTTATCTCCTCGGCCTCCGCGCCGAGCACGATGATCACGGGCGACGCGCCGGCTTCAACGGCAGCGATGGCGGCGCGCCGCACGAGCGGCTCACCCTCATTGATGATGAGCTGCTTCGAGTAGCCGAGCCTCGTGGACGGGCCAGCCGCAAGAATCACGGCGCCGACGTTGCGCTTCATCTGTGACTTCCCAGGTTTGCCTTTCCGTGCAGGGGTCCGGCCTTATCTCTTAGGTGCCCTGCGCTCCGCGCGTTCAGCACCGCAGAGATTTCCGACACGATGGCGAGCCCGATCGCATCGGGGCCCTCGCCTCCGATATCGATTCCAACGGGAGCGAAGAGCGGCCCGCCCGGCGCTACAGGCGCGCCTCTCCGCCCGCTGAGATCTGCCAGCATTCGCTCGGTGCGCGCGCGGGGGCCGAGCACGCCGATGTACGCCGCGCCACTGTCGAGAAGAGCTCCGACGTAATCCGTGTCGCGGCTGATATGGTGGGACATGACAACTGCCGCCGTGCGCGGAGTCAGGCTCACCACATCGGCAAGGCGTGAAGGTTCGGCGGATTCCACCACACGCGCTCCGGGGAAACGCGCGGCGTGTGAAGCGTCAACAGGGCGATGATCCACGACCGTCACATCCCATCCGAGCTCGGAGCCGAAGCGAGCTATAGGGATGACATCGGGCCCGCTGCCACAAATCACGAGCCGTACTGCGGGGGCCACCACCTCGAATGCGACTTCCACCGGACCGTACTCGCGATACAGTCCGTGGCGTCCGGCGGTGAGGGCCTCATCGCTGTCGGCCGTGGCGCTCGCGAGCGTGTTGCCGCTCCCCCATTCGCCGCTTTTCTCGATCCTGTTGCCGGTGAACAGCGCGTGCGCTCCAATCGATGGGGCAGCCCCTGCAGTCTCGCTGTCGCCGCCCAGAATTGCCTCAGTGTCGACAAACGACGTGTTGGCGCCGGCAGGAGCGACACGTATCACCGTCGCCAGGACGGAAGGTTGATCCGCGTCGAGAGCGCGGCTCAGAAACTTTGCGAAATACTTCGCGCGCGGGGGCTGGAGCGGCTCGAGCAGCACGTCGATCAATCCGTTGCAGCCGAGCCCGAGTCCCCAGGGGGCGTCTTCGTCGTCGCGCGTGTCGTACCTCACCACCTCCGCGCGGTCGGTTTCGTGTACCCGCCGTGCATGCTCGGCGAGGTCGGACTCGAGACAGCCGCCGCTGACGAGTCCGACAGTCGACCCGTCAACCCGGATGAGCATGCGAGCGCCCACGCCACCGTAGCTCGAGCCGGTGACGCGAGCGACGGTTGCCAGAACGACCGACTCACCCGCGGCCGAGGCGCGCGAGAGAGCGTCGACGATTGCGCGATGGGTTGTCACGTATCGAATATGATCGAGTATGAAACTGGTCGAAATCCCGGAGGAGCCTAAATGATCCGATTTGGCTACGTCGTTACACTCCCAGTGGTGGCGGCGATGGTGCTGCCCGGTCGATTGAATTCCGCTGCGGCACTTCCATGCACGACAGCCACGCCGGCGTGTACAGAGTGGGTAACGATGGCCGGTGGCCCAGGGCGGACGCTCGTCTATCGCACCTATCCCCTCGACTCCCGGAACGAGGCCATCACCCGCGCGTTCATTCTTGTGCATGGCGCGGGCCGCGACGCGCACAATTATTTCCGCCACGCACTTGCCGCTACGTTTCTCGCGGGCGCCCTCGAGAACACGATTGTCATCTCCCCTCGATTCGCGGCAAACGAGGGAGGCAGCTGCCGCGACACCCTTGCCGCGAACGAGATCAACTGGAGCAGCTGCAGCGGCGAGACGTGGCGCTCCGGCGCCGGTGCGCTCAGCAATCGTCAGATCACGTCGTTCGATGTCGCCGACGAGATTCTGAGGAAGCTCGCCCGCAGGGAGACCTTTCCGAATCTGCGGAGCATCGTGATTGCCGGTCACTCCGCGGGCGGGCAGTACGTGAATCGCTACGAGATGGCGAATCAGATACACGACCGGCTTGTAGTGCCGATAACCTACGTCGTGGCGAATCCGTCCTCGTACGCTTACCCCGACAGTCTGCGGCCGAGGTCGAGCGCGCTTCCGCAGAACGTGGCGTCGCTGCCGCCGGGATACATTCCGCCGCCGCAGGCGAATCCACCGCCGCCATTCGGACGCTACGGCGATTCGGAGGACTGCACGACATACGACACGTGGCCGTACGGTTTGAGGAACCGCACCGGGTACACGGCAAAGCAGTCGGTCGAGCAGCTGCGGAAACAGCTTGCCGCGCGGCCGACGACTTACCTGGTGGGCGAGCTCGACATTCTGCCATTGTACGGCTTCGACAGCTCGTGCCCCGCAATGGCGCAGGGGCCGACACGGCTTGCGCGCGGGCTCGCGTTCGGCCGGTACGTGAACGAGAGCTTCGGTGCGAAGCACAGCACTTTGGTTGTACCTGCCTGTGGCCACAGCGCGCGGTGCATGTTCACATCTGACGTTGTATTGGCGGTCATATTCCCGAGCAAGAGCGGGAACTGAGAACCACAAGCGGGTCGCGTGTGGTTCTCAGTTCCGCTTTTGCTGTTACCGCCTTGCTCGCGACCAGCGCAACCAGCATTATCACGAAATGCCCTCAGTAGGTAACAGCGTAGCCCGCAAGGATGGTATCGGAAAGGCAACCGGAGCCGCGCGCTACGCGGATGACCTCGTTTTTCCGGGAATGCTGCACGGGCGCACCGTTCGCTCGACAATCGCCCGCGGGCGTGTGCGGTCGATTCGGCTCGATTTCGATACGACCGGCTTCACTATCGTCGACTACCGCGACGTTCCCGCAACGAATGCGGCGGATCTCATCGAGAAGGACCAGCCCTTCCTCGTGGAGGAGGAAGTCCGTCACATGGCTGAGCCCATCGTGCTTCTCGCCCACGAAGATCGCGAGAAGCTCCTCGCCGCGAATGTCGTCATCGAGTACGACGAAGAGGAGCCGCTGTTCGATGCTGAGAAATCGGACACGGTCTTCAAGGAAATCGACATCCTGAAGGGGGACGTAGCCTCTGCCCTTGCGGGCGCCGACGTCATTGTCGAGGGGACGTACCGCACCGGGCACCAGGAGCACGTTTACATCGAGCCCAACGCAGTGATTGCGGTGCCCGAGGAAAACGGCGGTGTGGCGATCTACGGCTCGGTGCAGTGCCCGTTCTACGTCATCAAGGCGCTGCGATGTCTGCTCGGATCAGCGCATCCGAATGTGCGCGTGATACAGACCGAGACCGGCGGAGGCTTCGGCGGCAAGGAGGAGTATCCGTCGATGATCGCCGGACACGCGGTGATGCTCACGCTGAAGTCGGGCCGGCCGGTAAAGCTCATTTACGATCGTGTCGAGGACATGATCGCGACCACGAAGCGCCATCCATCGATCGTTCGACATCGCACGGGCGTGATGCGCGACGGGCGAATCGTTGCGATGGACATCGACGTTCTCATGGACGGCGGCGCGTACGTGACGCTGAGTCCCGTTGTTCTCTCGCGCGGATGCATTCACGCGGCGGGTCCGTATCGCTGTGACAACGTTCGAATCTTCGGCCGCACTGTGCTGACCAACACTCCCCCGAACGGCGCATTCCGCGGATTCGGTGCGCCGCAGACGGAGTTTGCCGTCGAAGTCCACATGGAGCGAATTGCCGAAGCGCTCGGAATGGATCCTGTCGAGCTCCGACGAAGGAACGCGCTGCAGCCGGGCGACACCACCGCCACGGGCCAGATCATGCGGGAGGATTGCAGCGCGCTGATGGTCCTGGACGAGGCCGTGCGACGAACGGATTTCACTCGCAAGCGTGAGGAATTCCGCGGGACGAATCGCGCGATCGGTCTCTCGCTCTTTTATCACGGCGCGGGATTCACCGGCAGCGGTGAGCTGCACCTCAAGTCGAAGGCTCGGCTCGATGTGACGCGCACAGGTGTCCGGATTGCAGTCGGCAGCACCGAGATTGGCCAGGGCACGCGCACGATGCACGCGCAGATTGTATCGGACGCTCTCGGAGTTCCCTATGAGCTCGTCGAAGTAATGCAGCCCGACACCTCTCTCGTTGCCGACAGCGGCCCGACGGTTGCCTCGCGCACCTGCATGGTGGTCGGAAAGATTCTCGAGGAATGCGCGCTCGAGATGAAGGAGAAGCTCGCTGGGACTTCGCCGGCCGAGTATTACGCGCACTACGGGGAGATGTCGGTGGAGCGGATGTATACGCCGCCCGACTGGATCAAGTGGGACGACTCGACTTACCGCGGCGATGCGTACGCGACATTCGGGTGGGGATGCGACGTGGTCGAGCTGGAGCTCGATCGCGACACATTCGAGGCCCGGCCGATCAAGCTCACCGCAGTGCAGGAGTTCGGGCGTCCGATTCATCCCGCGCTTGCTCGCGGGCAGATCGAAGGCGGAACTGCGCAGGGACTCGGATACGCGCTGCTCGAGCGTGTAGTGATGCGCGACGGCGCGATGGCCAATGCGCAGCTCACGAACTACACGATCGCAACGACTCTCGACATGCCGGAGCTCGACGTCGTGATGATGGAGAATCCGTACCCGGGCGGACCGTTTGGCGCAAAAGGGCTCGGCGAGCTTCCGATGGACGGGCCCGCTCCCGCGGTGGTGAATGCGCTGAGGCATCTCGGACTCGACGTGCGCGAGATTCCGGCGACACCCGAGCTGATCGCCGCCTGCGCTTGAAGTTCGTCCTGAACGGTCAGCCCACCGACATCGCCGCGCACCCGGCGGCGCGGCTCATCGACGTGCTCCGCGAAGACCTCGGCCTCACCGGAACGAAGGAAGGCTGCGGAGAGGGAGAGTGCGGCGCGTGTACCGTGCTCGTGAACGGCGAGCCGGTCTGCTCGTGCATCATACCTGTTGCCCAGGTCGCCGGGACTGAGGTGACCACAATCGAAGGACTGGGCGGAGACCATCCACTGCAGCACCACTTCATGAACGAGGTGGGCGCCCAGTGCGGGATCTGCACGCCGGGAATGATCATGGCGGCGCTCTCGCTCGGTCCCGCGCCGACGCTCGACGATGTGAAGGTGGCGCTCGCCGGGAATCTCTGCCGCTGCACGGGCTACTCCGCCATCTATCGCGCGATAATGAAGTGGAAAGGGATGCCTTTGCCCGAGGCAGCCGGAAGTCTCGTGGTGGAATGAGAACCGCGATGTCGCAGCTCGACCTGCGAACTGCCGCTTCACTCGACGACGCGCTTGCGATTCTGCGGGATGACCCCAGAGTTCCCGTGGCCGGAGCGACGGACATGTACGTCGCGGTGAACTTTGGAACGCTTGAGCCGCGGAAACTGCTGGACATCTGGGCACTCGACGAGCTGCGCGAGATTTCCGTTGTTGGCGAGACTCTCGTCATCGGCTCGCTCGTGACGTACACATCCCTCATTCGGTCGGCGGTCATTGGCAAGCGCTTGCCGATGCTCGTCGAGGCTTCGCAGCAGGTCGGCGGCGCGCAGATCCAGAATCGCGGCACCATCGGCGGCAACATCGCGAACGCATCGCCCGCCGGGGACTCACTTCCCGTGTTTGCGGCGATCGACGCGGTTATTGTTTTGCGCAGCGCGAGCGGCGAGCGGCGCATTCCCTTCGGCGAGTTTTACACCGGGTATCGGAAGACCGTGATGCGCCCCGACGAGCTGATCGTTGCAGTCGAGGTCGCTCCGGTAGAAGGGAAGCAGTGGTTCCGAAAGGTGGGGACGCGGGCCGCGCAGGCAATCTCGAAGATTGTCGTAGCGGCGGTGCGGGCACCGGCGCCACGGATTGCGTTCGGAAGTGTCGCGCCGACGGTCGTGCGCGTTCCAAGGACGGAGAAGGCGCTCAGCGATGGTGCCTCGATTGACGATGCGGCGCGAATACTGGGCGACGAGATTGCTCCGATTGATGACCTTAGATCGTCGGCAGAGTACAGACGCCGGGTATCGATGAATCTCCTGCGGCGCTTCTGGGCGGACACTGAAGGCGCGTGACATTCTACCGAGAGAACCACAGGTGCCTGGCGAGAGGAGCCGAGGTCGCAGGTGGCAGGTCAGGCGCCAGTGATAGTTTTCTGAAACCTCCCTGCTGCCTCGGCACCTGGACGCTTTCAGCCAGGCACCTGTGATTCTCTCCGTTGATTTCGTCCCAGGCATCGCTTGACCGGCGTCAGATTAGTACGTACGTTCCAACGTACGTATCACCGAGGTGGCCGCCATGATTCCGAAATCAATTACTCCGACTGATCTACGCGCGAATCTTTACGCGGTTGTGCGCGAAGTCGCCTCGAAGGGCCAGCGCTACCTGGTCACCCCAAGCGACGGGGAGAGTGTCGTCATCTGCTCGCGTGAGGAATACAACGCGTTGGTGGCGGAGCGCGCGCTGTTGCGTGATCTTCGCGAAGCAGAGGCGGATGTGGCCGCCGGGCGTACGCATACGCTCGCCGAGGTACGCGGCTTCATGTCCAAACAGCGCTCCAGGTCGCGACGGGTTAAGGGTAATCGCTCTGCATGAAGGTCGTCTGGGCCGAACACGCCCGGAACCGACTCGCCGATATCTACAGGTACATCGAGCGTGATTCACCGTCACGGGCTGCTGACTTCTGCGAGCGGTTGATCGAGGCGACCGAGCAGCTCGCCAACCATCCGTTCAGCGGCCCGCTTCTGCCGGAGGATGGCGCGTATCGCCTGCTCATCGTGGATGAGTATCGTATCGTCTATCGTGTCGCTGACAAGATCGCCTACGTCATGACGATTGTTGCACCGGGAATGCTCTACGAGCAGTCGCTCTGATGCATCTTGTAATTCGAAGTCAGCGTGTCGTCACACCCGATGGGATGCGTCCCGCTTCGGTTCACATTGTCGACGGGCGCATCGCACGCGTTGGCGCCTGGTATGACATTCCGGCCGACGTGAAGCCGGTTGATGCTGGCGAAATGATCGTGATGCCTGGCCTGGTCGATACTCACGTCCATGTGAACGAGCCCGGGCGAACCGAATGGGAGGGCTTCGAGACTGCAACTCGCGCGGCCGCGGCGGGCGGAGTTACGACAATTCTCGACATGCCGCTCAATTGCATTCCTGCGACCACCACGGTCGCTGCGCTCGAGGCAAAGCGCGACGCCGCTCGCGGGAAGACTTCCGTAAACGTCGAGTACATTGGCGGTGTGGTTCCGGGAAACAGCCGCGACCTCGAGGGGTTAGGCGGGGCCGGCGTTCGCGCCTTCAAGTGCTTTCTCTCACCGTCCGGAGTGGACGAATTTCCCGCCGTGAGCGAAAGCGATTTGCGCGAGGCCTTCCCGATTCTTGCGCGCCTCGGTGTCCCGCTCATGGTGCATGCCGAGGATCCGTCGCGTCTTACCGGTAATGGCAAGAGCTCGCGCGTCTACGCGGACTACCTGGCGTCGCGTCCCGTTACCGCCGAAGAGTCGGCGATCGCGCTGCTCGTTCGGCTGCTGGAATGGTGTCCGACACGCGTGCATGTGGTGCACCTCTCCTCTGCGCAGTCCCTCGCGATTATTCGTGCCGCGCGCGATCGCGGGCTGCCGATCACCGTCGAGACGTGCCCGCACTATCTGACGTTCGCGGCCGAGGAGATTCCGGATGGCGCTACCGAGTACAAATGTGCTCCGCCGATTCGCGCGGCCGCGGAGCGCGACGCATTATGGGACGCTCTCATCGGCGGCGAGATCGACCTTGTCGCCTCGGATCATTCACCGTGTCCGCCGGCGATGAAGGAGACCGCCGGTGATTTCTTTGCCGCCTGGGGCGGAATTGCCTCGCTTCAGCTCTCGCTGCCGGTAGTGTGGACCGGTGCGCGCATGCGCGGTGTGACGCTCGAGCGGATTGCGGAATGGATGAGTGCAACGCCCGCGAAGCTCGCGGGTCTCGAGGGAACGAAGGGTGCGCTGGCACCGGGCTTCGACGCGGACATAGTTGTGTGGGACCCGGATGCGACCTTTGTTGTCGAAGCCGTTAAGCTTCACCACCGTCACAAGGTGACGCCTTATCTGGGGCGCACACTCTATGGGACGGTGCATTCAACGTTTGTCGGAGGACGGGCTATGTACGACGCGCCAATCTCGATCGGAAAAGGGATCGGAGCCTGATGGCAGAATTGCCATTAGGCTCGCCGGAACCCGTCACCACGTTCCCGCTGGCCAACGACGTCGTTCTCATTCCCGTCTTCAACGACTGGGAGTCGCTTGCGCTGCTCATCCCTCAACTCGATAAGAGCCTGTCGTCCGCCTCGCGCACAGCTGAGCTCATTCTCGTGGACGATTGCTCGGTTGTGCGGCCGGCGGAGCTCGCGATTGCCGAGCCGTTGACCGCAATCAGGTCGATCGACGTGGTGACGCTCGCGCGCAATCTCGGTGACCAGCGCGCAATCGCGATCGGGCTGAGCTACATCGCGATGCGTCGTCCCTGCCGGGCAGTGGTGGTGATGGACGGAGACGGCGAGGATATGCCGAGCGATGTGCCGCGTCTGCTCGACGCTTTCGACCAGACGGAAGGAAAGCGCGTCGTGTTCGCGAAGCGCACGCGGCGCCCAGACGATGCGCTGTTTGCGTTGTTCTATCGTCTCTATCGAATGGTCCACTGGTTGCTCACCGGCATTCGCGTCGAAGTAGGCAACTTCAGCGTCGTTCCATACGCGGTGGTGCGCAAGCTCGCCGTGGTTTCAGAAATGTGGAACCACTATGCGGCGGCGGTCACTCACGCACGCGTGTCGACGACACTCGTTCCGACCGTGCCCGGAAAACGACTCGCGGGCCCCCCGGCGGTAAGCTTCGTTTCGGTCGTCGCGCACGGGCTGAGTGCCATGTCTGTCCTTGCCGAAACAATCGGAGTTCGTCTGCTCGCGACGACGGGCATTCTGATGGGGCTGCTCTACATTGCGCTCGTCGTCGTCGGGTCCATGCGGTATCTCACGGACCTCGCGATTCCCGCGTGGACTACTGTTGCACTGGGCGTTCTTGCCGTGCTGCTGATTCAGACGGCGATACTCTCGATGGTTTTCATGTTCATGATCCTGATCGGGCGCGCGAGCGTGTCCTTCGTTCCGGCGCGAGAGTACGAGCTGTTCGTGGACTCTGTGAAGCGCGTCTGGGAAAAACGTGCGCTAGCTCGGGTATTGTAGGGGCGGCAGGGAGATCAGCGCTTGACCAGATCCGAGTAGCTCGGGTGCGAGCGAATGTATGCCGCGATGAATGGGCAGCTCGGCACTACCTCGAGGCCTTCTTCCCTGGCGTAGTCGAGCGCGTGCTTCGCGAGCGCGCTTCCTATCCCTCGTCCCTCGAGGGGGGGCGGTACTTCGGTGTGAGCCAGCCAGATCCTGTTGTTGCGCCGGCGGTACTCGACGAAAGCGATGCGTCCTTCGATCTCCGTTTCGAAACGCGATCGTTCCGGCTGCTGCGTGATGTGGAGCTCGGGAGTCGCGTCCCTTGGCTCTTCAGCTTCGACAGGCTCACGCTCCAGCGCGGCGCGATCCCATCCGCCGGCATTTGCGCCCGCTTCGTACGTGGTCTGTAGGAACTGCAGCAGCGTTGTCTCGGGGAACGCCGCCGTGCGCACTGCCTCGTACGGCAGTATGAATTCCCTCATTTCAGTATGGTAACGCGCCTCCTCGGGCTCGAGAGTCGCTTCGGAAAATCCTGCCGGCTCGGGGTAGGCGTAAGCGTAATAGACAGGCTCATCGACGCCGAACAAACCTCCCGGCCAGAACCCGGCGCTCACCATCTCCTGCGAGTAGCCTTCGCGCATCACCCACGCCGGAACATTCAGCACCGGTCCTGAGAACGTCGGCCCCGGGCGACCGGAGAATCTGGTGAGCGCGAGATCAAAGCCTCCCCAGAAGAAGTGCGCCGGACTCGTTTTTCCGACGAAGCGTGAGCGAAAATCACTGAAAACGCGCATCGATCCTATCAGGATGCGCCAGACACGATTCGCGTACTCGGGATCGTAGGACGCGTGCTTCTCATCCTCCGGGAAGGGAGTCACGTCCTCGACCTCGACCGGGACGGGATAAATGACCAGGTCGATGCCGACTGACTTGAAGGCGTCGAGATACTCCCGATAGAAGGTCGCGACACTCTTCGGCGCGAGGGAAATGCGCGCATTCTGCCGCTCGGAGGTTCGAACCTCGAGTGCGTGATCGACGAAATCGACCTCGACCTCAAGCGCCAGCCTGTCGGTGTAGATCGTTGACGTCGTCATGCCGCGCGGTGTCAAATACAATGTCGTGTTCCACCAGTGATTAACGAGCGGCGTGAGCGCGAGACGTGTCTTGCCGACCATCTGCAGCCACCGCTGGAGCGTGGCGTAGGTGTCGCGCCATTCGGCCAGAGGAAGAGCGGGCCATCGCTCGGCGGTCATTTGCGGAGAATACGGCGGGATGCCTTCACTGTCCATCGGCTCGAGTGTTAGAGTATGCGCATGACAGTTGCCTCAGCGTCCGACGCGCACCCCTTCACCGAGCTGCCCGACCTCGCAGCCGAACGACTGGGCGGGGCGGTGATCGCGGCCAACGACGATTTCTTTGCGCCGAAAGAGAATCTCATCAAGCCTGCCGCTCCCGAGTGGAGAGAAGGGGAATACACGGATCGCGGCAAATGGATGGACGGCTGGGAGACCCGCCGTCGTCGCGCGCCCGGCCACGACTGGGCGATTATTCAGCTCGGCGTTCCTGGAATTGTCCGCGGTGTTGTGATCGACACAAGCTACTTTACCGGGAACTATCCCGAGGAAGCGAGCATCGATTCGGCCGCGGTCGATGGCTCTCCGTCAGGCGAGCACATGATGAGCGAGCAGATTCAGTGGGCGCCCGTGCTGCCGAAGTCACGGCTCAAGGGCAATACGCTCAACTATTGTCCCGTCGAGGCCAACAATCGCCGAGTGACGCATCTTCGACTCAACATCTTCCCTGACGGGGGTGTTGCCCGGCTTCGCGTGCACGGTGAAGTGGTCCCCGATGAAGAAATCTTTACCGCTTTGAGAGAGATAGACCTTGCTGCCCTCAGAAACGGAGGGCTCGTCGTCGCGTGCAGCGACATGCACTACGGGAATCCCCAGAACATGCTGCTGCCCGGCAAGTCGACACATATGGGAGACGGATGGGAGACGAAGCGCCGGCGCGGGCCGGGAAATGACTGGGCTGTTGTGCGTCTCGCCCGCCGGGGAATTGTCGAGCGCATCGAGCTGGACACCGATCACTTCAAGGGAAATGCGCCGGGTAGCTGCATGATCGAATGCTGCGACGCGAGCATCACGCACGGAGTGTTCGACTCGGAGCACGGGGAGTGGAGCGAGCTGCTGCCGCAAACGCCGCTCGAGCCTAATGGACAACATCACTGGGAGGGGATTGTGCCGAAGCCGGCAACACACGTCCGCTTGAACATCTTTCCGGACGGTGGCGTTGCCCGGCTACGGCTATTAGGAAGGGTCGAGCGCTGACGGGCCTGTGCTCAGAGCCTTTTAGGCTTACCGGACTTTCTTCGGATAGTCTCGAAGAGCTCAGGCACGTCGATTGTAAGAGGCACCCACTCGTTGTCGGGAAGCCACACGAGCGAGTCTCGGCAAACTTCAGGGGATTCGCGCCCTTGCGTCCAGCGCTCGATTATCCGCGCGTCGAGGTCGAGAATCCAGTACTCGGGCACACCGGCGTCGAGATAAAAATCTCGCTTTACGATCCGGTCAGTGCGTACGCTGCTGGGCGAGATAATCTCGATCGCAAGCAGCAGACGTTTGAAGTCAGCCCAGGTCGGATTTTCCACGTTATCCGCCACGCTGTCCGGATCGAGAACGAATATGTCTGGCTGAGTGATAGAGTCCGGAACGAGCTCCAGGTCGGCAGGCGACGTAAG
This sequence comes from Gemmatimonadaceae bacterium, assembly GCA_035633115.1. NCBI lineage: Bacteria > Pseudomonadati > Gemmatimonadota > Gemmatimonadia > Gemmatimonadales > Gemmatimonadaceae > Gemmatimonadaceae bacterium. Next base: position 34,155 of record DASQFN010000120.1, read on the forward strand.
GGGAAGGCCTATGTCGCGCTCGTTGAGGTACGTTTTGACAATAAATGCGAGCTCGGCTACGGCCACTTGATGCGGGACTCCCGGGGAAGGAGTCACGATCAACTCTCCATTGATGAGCTCGTAGCGCGGCCAATGGCGCGTCTCGTCCATGAGAGAGCGTACTTCGGCTGTGGTCCAACGGCGGCGATGGATCGCGGGCATACCCATAGTTTGCTCGGCGGACGGAGGAAAATGCAAGTGGCCACCACCCACGGTACGTCTCTCCGCATTCGGCTTCGGTATTGTTTCGCCGCAGGCATAATCGAGACAACGCTGAGCGCAGGAGAATTCGCTTGAGCATCACCGTCGCCGATCTCGATGGAATCCCCGGACGAACCGCTGCAAGTCTACTCGTCAACTGCTGCGGGTCGTCGCGATGGGTGTCGGAAATGGTCGCCGCTCGCCCGTTCGGATCGCGCGACGCCGTTTTCTCCGAGGCCGATCGAATCTGGACCTCACTCGATGCAAGCGACTGGGTCGAGGCCTTCGCGCATCACCCGCGGATTGGAGAACGCACGGCGGCTCGCTCGCATGGTGGGCAGAAAGATGAGTGGGCGGACGAAGAGCAGGCCGGAGTCGGCGATGCGGACGACAACGTTCGTGACGCGCTCGCCACGTCGAACCAGGAATACGAGCGGCGCTTCGGCTACATCTATATAGTATGTGCCACGGGGAAGACGCCCGAGGAAATGCTCGAGCTCGCGCGCCGGCGTTTGTACAACGATGGCGCGACTGAGCTTCGCCTGGCAGCCGAAGAGCAGCGGAAGATCACGCGGATTCGATTGCAGAAGCTTCTGGAGGAAGAGAAATGAGCGGCATCACGACGCACGTGCTCGACACATCACTCGGGAAGCCCGCGGAAGGAATTCGCGTGAAGCTCCAGTACGAAGGAGCAGTCGTCGGCTCGGGGCTCACCGATCGTGACGGACGAGTACGCGAGCTCGTGTCCGGCGGAACGCCGTTACAGGAAGGCATTTACAAGCTGACGTTCTCGGTCGGTGAATACTTCGAGGCGACGGGCCGTGATGCGTTCTACCCGGAGATCGTCGTCAGCTTTCGAATTGCCGCGGGGTCGGGACACTATCACGTTCCGCTGCTCCTGAGCCCGTTCGGCTACTCCACGTATAGAGGAAGCTGAATCGTTCGTTTCTTCGGGCCTCGGTGACCGGCTACCGGCCACCGGTCACCGGCTACCGGTAACTCTCCACACGGCATTCCCCACATCATCGGCGACTAAGAGGGCGCCTCGCCTGTCGATAGCGACACCCACCGGCCGTCCCATCGCATCACCGTTATCCCTGATGAAGCCGGTCAATACGTCGATCGGCTGACCCGACGGGCGACCGTTGGCAAACGGAACGAAAATCACCTTGTAGCCGCTCCACGGCTTGCGATTCCAGGAGCCGTGCTGGCCAACGAACATTCCGCGGCTGAAGCGCGCGGGAAGAGCAGCTGCACCCGACCAGGTCAAGCCGAGCGATGCGGTGTGCGGACCGAGCGCGTAGTCGGGTACGATCGCCTTCTCGACCAGATCGGGGCGCTGCACTTCGACGCGAGTGTCAACGTGCCTGCCGTAGTAGCTGTAAGGCCATCCATAGAATCCGCCGTCTCGAACCGAAGTCATGTAGTCGGGAACGAGATCGCTGCCGAGCTCATCGCGCTCATTGACCGCTGTCCATAGAGCGCCGGTCTCGGGCTCCCACGCGAGACCTACCGGATTCCTGAGGCCCGAGGCGAACACGCGGTAGGTGCCGGTGGCCGGATCGATCTCCAGCACAGCCGCGCGGTCTTCTTCCTTCTCTATCCCGTTCTCGGCGATGTTGCTGTTGGATCCCACGCCAACGTAGAGCTTCGTGCCGGCGCGGTTGGCGATGAGACTCTTCGTCCAGTGGTGATTGAGCCGGCCACCGGGGAGATCGACGACTTTGACGGGCGCGGCCCTGATCTGCGTGACACCGGGCGAATAGGGCACGCGCACGACGGCGTCGGTATTTGCGACGTAGAAGGAATTGCCGACGAGAGCCATTCCGAACGGGGAGTTGAGATTGGAGAGAAACACCGTGCGAATCTCGGCGACTCCGTCACCATCTCCGTCTCGCAGCAGCGTGATTCTGTTCGCGCTCGGCACCGCGCCGCCGGCTTTCTTCGAGAAGATCCCGAAGAAAAAGCCCCTGATGCCCTTTCCCGCGTCCGGTCTCTTCGGCGCATTCGTCTCGGCGACAAGCACGTCGCCGTTGGGGAGTACGTAGAGCCACCGCGGGTGATCGAGCCCGCGAGCGAACGCCGTGACTCGCATTCCGCCTGCGGCGACAGGCGTTGCATTCGGTGCCCACCCTTTCGCCGTGACGACGTTGACGAGTGGAATGATTGACGTTCTGGGCGGCGGGAGCGCCGGGTTCGGTCCAGTGCCGGCGGCTACGGGAAGCCGCGCAGAAGATCCGCAAGCAGTGAGGACAGACATGCCCGCAAGAGCGACAGCAGCCAGTGAGCTGAACTTCGCGATCTTGAACATGCTGTAACAGTTTGCGGCAAGAATCACGCGAGTTGGGTCTGGAGCCGACCGTTGTCCCCTCTCGCGCGGTGAACGGCGCACCGCGAGCGGCAGGCTAGTTCCCGCGTCCTCCCTGTGCTATCCAGCGGGCGAGGATCGCCCTCTCCGCCTCCGTGATATGGGTCTTGTTGGCCGGCGGCATGGTGCGCGTCATTACGGCCCGCTCCCGGATGCGGGCCGCGCGGGCGATGATCTGCTCCGGCGTGTCGAACGCGACTCCGCCGGGCGCAGCACCGAATGTCAAATCGCTCGGGCTTACCGAATGACACACCGTGCAGCGCCGATCTATCACGTGACGCGCATCCGCGAATGATACCGGCGCCGTTGATGCCACGGCGACTCTGTTCGTCGGCGTGAAGGTGATGTGCATTAGTACATACAGAATGGCGACGCTCGCGGCGATAACAGCGGCTAGCGCGGGCTTCCACCGAGGATACGTCCAGCGCAGGTTGAGGACATGGCGCACCGCCGCGCCGGCCACGCACAAAACGAGCAGCAGCAGCCAGCTCAGACTGTGTCCATAGACTGATGGGAAGTGATTGCTCACCATCAGCACGATCACTGGAAACGTGAAATAATTGTTGTGAATCGAGACGCGCTTCGCCCGGGCGGACAGCGCGGCGCTGGTCGACCCACCACGGCCTTCGATTACCGATGCCTCCAGCTCCCGCTGCGACGGAACGATCGTCATTGCAACGTTGCCGGCCATGATCGTCCCGAGCATCGCGCCGACATGGAGGAATGCCGCGCGCCCGCTGAGCAGCTGAGTCAATGCGATCGAGATCGCGACGAGCCCGAGAATCCACACGATCATCGCGAGCGCGGGTGCACGCGGAGCGACGACGCGTTGCATCGCCTCGTACAGCGCCCATCCGACAACGATTGCGGCGAGCCCGACGAGGCTTGCCTGCGCGTGAGTGAGGTTCGCTACGCCGGGATCAGCGAGTACGGCGCGATCGCTCAGATAATAGACGACGAGCAGCAGCGCGAAGCCGCTCAGCCAGGTTGTGTACGCCTGCCATTTGAACCAGTGCATCGGGCGCGGAAGCGATTCGCCCTCGAGCAGGGTTTTCTCGACGTAATAGAAGCCGCCGCTGTGGAGCAGCCAGATCCGCCCGAGCGGCGAGCGCGTTTGTCCGGGGCCGGGCGCCGGCTGAAGACTGCGGTCGAGCCAGTTGAAGAGGAGTGAGTTGCCGATCCACATGATGCCCGCTATCACGTGAACCCAGCGGGCGACGAGGTCGAGGAGCTCCGAGACCGAGGCGCTCAGCCTGAGTCTCCCGCCGCTCCTCCGGCGCCGACATCACCTCGCGCGCGGAGAATCTTCACGAACGAGCGCGTCCGGAGCTCGTCTGCGGTGAGCCCCGTCATCTCCAGCGCCTCTTCCTCGGTGATCGCGCCCGAGTTTATCCCGCGCAGGAAGAAATTGAGCAGCCCCTGTCCCGTCGCCGCGTCGTCGAACACATCGCCAATCAACGTCGCCTGCGCGCCCTTGCCGACGAAGTTGCTCAATCGTTCGCCGGCAGCGTCGATTCCCTCGAGAAAGAAGCTGTAAAGAGCCGCATAACGCGTGACGAGCTGCGCGGGATGGAGGTCCCATCCCTGATAGAATCCGCCCTCGAGCGAATGGCGCACGTCGTCGAAGTGCATTCGCCACGCTGCGTGCACGCTCTCCGAGTTCTCGAATTTCTCGTCGACGCTGAGCGGCAGCCCACCCTTCTCCTGGCGATGGATGGGCACCGGCAACACGGCCGTCGATCCATCGGACAGCCAGACGTCAGTTCCCGCAAAAGCAACCTGCATGAAGTGCTTCGCAAAATTGCAGGCCGGATGCTGCATGTGCTGATACGCGGCGGTGATGTTGCAGCTGGCCGTGTAGTCGTACGTGCCGAAGTGCGCACCGCGGCAGCGCCCGTCGGCCGCGTCGAGAATCCGGAGCAGCAATGATTTGCCCGTGGAGTCGAGCACGATCTGCGGAGTCTCGATCATGACCTCGAATTGGAGGGTGCCGTCGCCGAGTCCGAGTGAGCGCTCGAGCTCGCGAAGAACCGCAACGGTGTAGTCAACCTGCTCGATGATCGTGATCTTCGGGATAGTGAGAATCCATCGCTCGGGAATTCCGCCGGATTCCACGAGTGCTGTCGTCACCAGATCCAGCGTGCGAATCGCCCGGCCGCGGAGCTCCTCGTTGAGCGGCTTGATGCGCATGCCGATGAACGGGGGAAGCGTCCCGTCCTGCATTCCCTTCGAGACTTCCCGTGCGACGGCCGCGGCGTGATCGTCCTCCTCCTCGTCGGGGCGATTGCCGTACCCATCCTCGAAGTCGATGCGGAAATCCTCGACGGGCTCCGCTTCCAGCTTGTCGCGCACGCGCTGGTAGACGGTCTCAAGCTCGGGGTGATTGAGAATGCCGATCGCTCCTCCGAGCGCTTGAGCGTCATCGGCGTACTCGTCCATCATGCGGCGGGCGACTGCGCCCAGCTTCTGCGCCGAGTCCGCTGCGAAAAGTTGGGCGCCGCCGTAAACCGTGTGCACCGGTTGGCGGCCCGGACTCTCGCCGGGGTGGGCTTTGGCAAAGGCGATGTTCGCGGCGCGAAGCGCGGCTGATGCTTCGCTGAGCATTGTGGGGTTGAGACTAGTCCTCAGAGCCATGGCGCGATCATGTCGGACGCCGTCCTTCGCGGACTGCGGCGAGCACCTGCTCACGGGTCAGTCCGAGGTCTACGGCCGGCACCTCAAGCGGCGTGGAGCGCTCCGGCTTGAGTATGAACACACTGCCGTCCTTGCGCCGGATGCGCACGGAACCTTCGCGGCGCGCGCGCTCCAGAAGCGCTGCCAGGCGCTGCCGCGCCTCAGAGTATGTGTATTCCTTCATGATTCCACCTCCTTGAGTCTCACTCCCGCGGCAACTGCGGCGCGAGCCTGCCCTTTATCCAACGTCAACAACGGCGCTCGCTGCGCCAGCCGCCAAAGTCAGCACGTACGCGTGAAGATTGTAAGTCCCGGCAAGCTCCAGCGCAGCAGAGAGGTCCACATCCATCCGGCGAAGGGGCACCCCGGCGAATACGGCGAGGAGTAAGAATGCCTGCTCGCGAGTTGGCGGACAGGATCGAAACACACCTGCGGAGGCGGAGCCTCCCCCAGCGAGGGGCTGGAGAAGAACTTCCACAGTTACAGTCACGCCACCGGAGTTTGCCAGATCGAAGCTGCTGAGAGTCCCTACAGTTGATGACCCGGTTGGCATGCACTCCCGGGCATAGATGAGGGCATCTGACGACAGAAATTACCGAGTGCGAGCGAAGGTCTTGGGATTTCCCGTTGCCGTGTCGCGCCCGCTGCCACCGCGAGAGTCGGGGGGTGGAAGCTCAGCCGGCTGAGGTTGTTGTTGCGCCAGCAGTACGCCGCCCCCCCGCTCGTCAGGCCGCACGCGTGAGCGAAGCCGAGCGCGAGGCTTGTCAACCGAGGCGATGCTTGTCGTGATTGCTGCTGCCGTGAACGTCACCCACTGGCCGAAAAACGAAGAATCAGGAGCAGAGCTCAGAGTTGTGTTAGTGGCCGAATGGAGGTTTAGACCGCCCGGGACGGTCGCCTGACCGTAAAAGTTGTATCCCCAGCAGACCACGGTCCCATCTGTCTTGAGCGCGCAGGTGTGTCCACCGCCGGCGCTCACCTGAGCGACCGAGGCGAGCCCGCCCGGCACAGTCGCCTGACCTGCAGTGTTGCGTCCCCAGCAGACCACCGTCCCATCTGTTTTGAGCGCGCAGGTGAATTCTACGCCGGCGCTCACCTGTGCGACCGAGGCGAGCCCGCCCGGCACGGTCGTCTCACCGTCAGCGTTGTCTCCCCAGCAGACCACCGTTGCATCTGTCTTGAGCGCGCAGGTGTGGAGGCCGCCGGCGCTCACCTGTGCGACCGAGGCAAGCCCGCCCGGCACGGTCGTCTGACCGTAAGTGTTGAATCCCCAGCAAACCACCGTCCCATCTGTCTTAAGCGCGCAGGTGTGGAAGCTACCGGCGCTCACCTGTGCGACCGAAGCAAGCCCGCCCGGCACGGTTGCCTGACCTGAAGCGTTGTTGCCCCAGCAGACCACCGTCCCATCTATCTTGAGCGCGCAGGTGTGAAGCCAGAGAGCGCTCACCTGTGCGACCGAGGCGAGCCCGCCCGGCACGGTCGCCTCGCCGTAAGTGTTGTCTCCCCAGCAGACCACTGTCCCATCTGTCTTGAGCGCGCAGGTGTGATGCCCGCCGGCAGTCACCCGTGCGACCGAGGCAAGCCCACCCGGCACGGTCGTCTGACCGTAAGTGTTGTCTCCCCAGCAGACCACCGTCCCATCTGTCTTGAGCGCGCAGGTGTGGAAGTCGCCGGCACTTACCTGCGGAGTCGTCAAAAGCGGCTCGACTGCACCGAACGGACTGAACGACTTGACCTTTCCGCCGAGTCCTCCGTGAGCGGCATGCAAGTTGGCCGGGCGCACTAGTCCGATCGCATTGTCTCGAATTGCGAGCAGCGCGGCGTACCATCCATCGCGGTCCGTGCGTGTGGACCTGCTCGCCGAGACATTGGTGCAGCGGAGAAAATCGCTGACTCCGACGCGATCGAGGATCTCGATCGAGCTCCCTACCGTGTGCGCGAGTCGCAGTTGATCGTGCGGCTCCGGAGCGTAGAATGAGCTCGACGGATCGGTCACCTGACACACGCCGACGCGAGCCGAGTCTCCGAACTGCGCGACCTGGGGAGATGTCGTGAAATCGTAGAAGGGCCCATACTGTTTGAGCGACGTTGGAAGAGGCCCGGCGCCTGGTGAGCTCGGTGGCGGCAGTCGAGTGATAGTCACCATCACCTGCTGACTGAAGGTCCCGGCAGGAATCTGGACACCTGCGGCGCCACTGGGTGTCACGACCGTTCCGCCGTCCGGCCCCACAGCCTGTGTAACTGTCTCAGGTTCATTCTCCGGAGCTGTCGAAGTGGAGTCTCCTGAGCAGGTCACGATGATTGGCACGAGGGCGAGTGCACCGACGACGCGCGAGATGCGCGATCGTCGGGCAGGTTTTCCAGGTCGAGATTGGAGTCCGGATCGCCTCGACGTGCCTCTTGCGGGGAACATCAGCTGCCGGTGCCGACCATCTCGCGGTAGCGCGGATCGTTCTCGAGATCGCGCCACCACCAATGGCGCGTCTCGGCCATTCCCTTTCGGTGATCCGGAAAGGCGACGAGGTAGGTCTTCAGGAGACGCAGCGCCTCGGTCTTGTCGCCGAGTATGGTTCGGACCATCGCTTCATCGATGAGCAGGTCGCGCGATGGATCGATGGTCGGGTCTCCCCGAGAGCGCTGGAGAACCCGGCGCGCGCTGTCCGCCAGCCCCGCGCGAGCCAGAGCGGCGGCGACCAGCATCGGTGCCTCGCGCCCCGCGAAGGGCCATTCACTCTCGGGGGTGAGCTTGCGCAACGCACCGACGAGTGCCCACGCCTGACCGATGTCGGGCTTCGTTCCCGGCATCGTCAGGAGCCACAGACGGCATTGAACGAATCGGGGATTGGAGGGAAACCGACTCTGTCCCTCGCTGCACCAGTGGGACGCATCGGCGAACTTCAGGTTGTCATACGCGGTGTTGTACAGTCGCCACACAATGTCCGGCGCTGCCGACAAAACAAAAAAGGCATCCTCTTCGTAGGCGCGGCGCGCAGCGATCGCGGCTTCAACGGGGTCGTTTTTATTGGAGGCGAGGCTGCTGAGGACACTCCAGGCGCTCGCTCTGCCTGGTGCGAACTTGACCGCCGTCCTCAGATCTGCCTCCGCCTGACTCAGCGCTTTTGCCGCCTCCTTCGGATCGGGAATGAGGTCGTTGAGCCACTTCCAGTAACGCAATGTCCCGCGCAGCTCGAGCGCACGCGGGTTGCGCGGCTCGACCTCCAGCGCCCGCTCCGCGTATTTCATTCCCTCGTCGTCCCACCGCGCAATTTCCGGCAGCTGGGCGATGCGTGAATGCAGTAACGCAACCATTCCGCGCATGATGATCGGATCGATCCACTTGCTGTCGCGAGCCTCGGTCAGAGCAAGCAGCGAGTCGGCGAGATGCAACCGCCGAGCGGCCCTCGCAGTGTCGCCCGTGAGTCTGAAGCTCTCCGCCTCCGTGATGATTTTCTCGGCCCGCTTCGCCAGCATCCAGGCCTGCTCGTCTCGTGTTCCTGCCTTTCGCTCCTGGAGGCGGATCTCTTCGCCAAGGCGCTTCCGCAAAAAGTCACCGACGTCATGGACCAGCTTCTCGCGCAGCCCCAATGGATTCGCCGATGGATATTCGAAGCTCGCTCGCTCCAGTTCGTCTCCCGTCGAACCATCGGTCAGCGCGACCGCGACGCGTAACCTGTCGCCGGCGGGCTCGACGCTTCCTCCAACCAGTGTTCCCGCTTTCAGCAGGCGCGCGGCGCCGTCCAGGTCGAGGTCAGCGCGCCGTATCTCCTGCATTCCGCTCTTTGATATGACGTCTAGCGCGGGGACGTCCTGGAGCTCGGTTATCAGCGCCTCAGTGAACGCATCGGCGAGGTATCCGAGTTCGTGAGTCGGGCTAAGATCGCGGAAATACAGAACGGCGACTCGTCGTGGGTCGAGTGCCGGTCCCGCTGGCGGCGAGGTGCCGGGGCCAATCCGCATCCATGCCTGCCACGCCGCCAGGATCAATACCAGTGGTATCACTGCGGCAACCGCGAGACGTAACAAACGCCGGCGCTGGCTAATCTTCCGCGCCGGTTGCGGAGCGTGCAGCGCGGGTGGGGCGGGCGGAGCGTGCAGTGAGTCCGCCATCTCGGCCGCGCTGTCGAAACGATCTGCTGGTGCCCTGGCCAGTGCACGAGCAACCGCACTTTCGATTGATTCGGGAACGCCGTCGCGAACCTCCCTCAGCGGCGGAGCCGACGCGGCAAATCGTCGCGAGATGATCACCTGAGCCGTCGGTCCGACGAAGGGTGGGATGCCGGCGATCATCTCGTACAGCACGCAGCCGATGGAGTAGATGTCGCTGCGGGCGTCGAGGTTCCGGTCGCCCAGCGCCTGCTCCGGACTCATGTACGCCGGCGTGCCGACTCCAATGCCGGTGGAAGTGAGACGATCCATTCCCGATTCAACGATCGCGCGCGCGATTCCGAAATCGAGCACGTACACGCCGTCAGCACCAATGATGATATTTTCCGGCTTGATGTCGCGGTGAATGATGCCGAGGCCGTGTGCGTATTTGGTGGCGTCGATGATCTCACAGGTAATCTTGATTGCTGCCCGGATGGAGAGCTGCTTTTCGCGGGTCAGCCGGGCGCGCAGTGACTCCCCTTCGATGTAGGTCATCACGTAAAACGGGAGATCGCCCATCATCCCCGAATCGAGAACTTTGGGAATGCGCGGATGCACCATGTCGGATGAGAAGGCGATCTCGCGCAGGAACCGGTCGATGACGACGCGACTGCCAAGCTCCTGTCGGAGCACTTTCATGGCGACGCGGGTGCCGTTTCTGTTATCGGTGCACAGATAGACTGTGGCCATCCCGCCGCGGCCGAGCTCGCGCTCGACCACGTAGTGCTCTGCTATCTGTGTGAGCGGCGGAAGACTGGACTCGTCGGAGCTGTCAGATCCGCGCGACGAAATCCAATCCGTATGGGATGGCATAGACGACACCTGTTGGACAGGCACGGGATGACCAGCCTACATACTGCGGCTGCTCACCGGATCGCGCAACATGATGGCCCG
>DASQFN010000121.1 GCA_035633115.1 Gemmatimonadaceae bacterium
TGACGGCGTCTGGTCCATCTACTTCAACACCGTACTCATTGCCACATTGAATGAGCGTGATTACATCATTCGTGGATAACATCCAAAGTGTTACCCATGTTGCTGGACAGACTTGTTACCTATCTCCCCGGCTGCTCACAGACGGCGTCGCTAGCACCCGAACCGTTCCTACGGCCACTCAGCGTCGTGTTTGCGGGGCATCCTCCTTCGGCCAGACTCACAGCGTCAGCGGACACTCACCTGCTGTATCATCCCGTGCTCGATGTGCGACCGCCCGTCCGGCGCCGTCGTCATGCAGATCAGCACATACTTACCCGGGCTGAAGGTTGCATCGAAGAAGGATTGCATCCCCGGCGCGATCACTGCGATTCCGCCTGCTAACGTCCCCAAGCTCTCCAGCGACGGCGCCGCCCCTGTCTGATCGGCTCGCCGCGGGCGCTCGGGATTCATCGATGTCCGGACGTCCTCGAGCGTCCTCCCCGGCGCGAGTTTCATCAGCACCAGGTCGTGCGGTTCCACACCTGCGTTCTCGACACGAATCGTGTGCCGGCCGACCCTGAGCGGTGTATCGACTGCAAACGAAAAATCCATGAGACGGATCACTACGCCCGCCTTGGGAGCTGCTCCGCGGTCGGCCACAACCGGGTCGGCGGGACCGACTACGAAGGGCTTGGCCTCTCCCTTCGCAAAGTGCGGGTTTCCGCCGCTGTCCTCGACGGGACAGATCCACACGTAGCTTCCGGGCTCGAGGTACTGCGTCACACTGGAGGAATCACCCGGAGCAGTGCCGCCTGGGCCACCGAACCGTTTCACCCACTTAGGCCGTGGTCCGGACGTGCGGATTGCTTCTGCGTATGCGTCCACCAATTCCCCGACCGTCCTTCCCGGCTCCAATTGTACGATGTGGCCATAGTGGACCTCCTCGCCTTGGTTGACCAAGCGGAAGGTGGTCCATCCGCCGGGGACCGTTTCAGGGGCCTGGATAGAGTACTCCGTGGCGGTGAGGGAAACCACGTTTGGTGCGGCGGTGGTCGTCTCGGTCTGAACCGGTTCGTCTCTGGCCTTACAGGCCGCGAATGCGGCGATACAACCGATCAGTAAGATGGCGCGAGTACACACGACAACCCCCAGGGCGAGAGTGATTGATGGCGATACATCGGTCCGTGACCGCGAAGATGTCATCCCCCACGACCATGCTTCCTGTCGAACTCGAATGACGTCGACAATGACTTCGCTCATCCTCAGCGCGACCGCAAGGGAGCGCCGAGGTGAACGGGCGCTGCGGAAGCGGAGGGTGAGCACGCGATTGCGATTTGTCTGCTGACGGCTGCTTGCCTTTTGGGCCTCGCCGTCAGCCTACGTAGGGACGCCTAACGTTCAAGTTCTGCTGCAAGCACACCTAGTAAATTGCGAGCGAAGCGAGCTTCAAGAAAGTGACTGTCAGCAGCAACGTTTGTTATGCGGCTGCGGGAATCAATTTGTAAACTGCTCTACCCAAAGGCGGGTGTCTGGCATCAATAGCCCGTACTCCACTGCAGTCGGCTCCCATGTGGCATCACCGTAGAGAGGCCGAGCGAAAAGGAAGGTGCCAGGCTGCGAGGCAGCATGTTGCTCCATCCTTCGAAATATCTTCCCGGGGTCTGACCAACCACGATTCAACTCGGGGCGTTGAGGGAAAGATTGACATCGGTGCCGCCGCCAAGGGTGTGCGCCATAAATGCCCTTTGCCCAGCAGGTCTCGATCAGGCAGAAGCAGCAGGGCACGTACGCCTTGTTCTTCTCGCTCCACGACTCACGCATTCCGCCGTCGAGAGTGAGCTCGGCGTCCGCAATGCGTCCTAGACCGGATCGCGCAGGGCTGGTCGATCGAGGACACGGCGGGTAAAGGGCCGCCCGGCTCTCTCCCACCAGACGCGCTTTTCGTCGAGAACGTCGTCGGCACGCTCGACACGGCGCGCGCGAGCGGCTCGCGCTGGACCACCGAAGAGTTCAACGAGAGCATTACGCGTTTCGCGGCGACCGGTGGCCGCACCGGTCCGCGCCAGCTGACGGACGACGAGATCGCGCGCGTACTCAAGCGCAGGGTGGAGCTGTTCGCGCAGTGGAAGGAGCTGGCGCCCGGCAAGACGCTCGAGCTGCACTTTGAGCAAGAATCCGACGTGCGCTCGGCCCCTTTACATAGGTGGCCGACTTAGCCTGAAACGCATGTCGGCGCGGTTGTGTACGGCTCTCATCGCGCTCCTGCACTCCTAGAGCAGCGTCGGCGCGCAACAGCCCACGGTCACCTGGCGGTCGACCGCAAAGCCGCGGTGTTCTACGAGCTGTTTGGGAATGGCGGCTATAAGTCGCAACAACATCGACCGCAAGCTCAACCAGAACGTGACCGCGCGGTCCGGGCACTCGAGCTACGACTCGTTCGACATCGTCGGCGACGCTACTCCAAGAACTATCAGATGCACGTCGCGATGCTCAACCTGTTGTCGTTGCGGCGCCTATACGGTCCAGGTCTCCTTGAGAACGCGCCGGAAGTTGTCGCCCAGCACCAAGCGGATGTCGGCGTCCGAGTATCCGCGGCGAATTAGCCCCTCGGTCAGATCGAACACGCGCTTTGGATGGTCCACGCCCTCGATGTCTATCTTTTCGCGGAAGGCAAGCTCCTTACTTAGAGAGGCGCGCAGCGACCGCTGTTCTTCGGGCGTCATGTCGTCGTAGCCGTCGAGGTCACTGTCGCTGCCAAGCCCCAAGTGCTGCACCCCGACCAGCCTCCGTACGTGATCGTAGTGATCCAGCATGTGCTCGATGGTCGTTGGTTCGGTGGCCTTCACATAGTTCCGGAGGCCGGTGATCCCAATGACGCCGCCTCGCGCGGCCATCTTGCGAATGGCCTCGTCGGTCTTGCAGCGCGGCTGATTCGGCACCAGGGCGCGGCAGTTGGAGTGAGTGATCAGCACAGGTCTGGCCGACACGTCGAAGGCGTCAAGCGTCGTCCGATCCCCGCAGTGTGAGACGTCGACCGCCATGCCGACCTGGTTCATGCGGCCGATGACGTCGACGCCGAAATTCGAGATCCCGTCGTCTCGCCGCTCGGTACAGCCGTTGCCGATCATGTTGCGGCTGTTGTAGGTGAGCGTTGAAACGCGCTGCCCGAGCGCGTGAAAAAAGTCAACGTCATCCACAGTGCGGAAGTGCTGGGAGTTCTGGTTGCCGAGCACCACGCCGATTTTGCCGCTCGCCTTCACGCCATCGAGCGCGGCGGGAGAGTCGATGCGCATCAGATTGGCGTGATGATGCGCGAGGAACCCATTCCGCAGCCCGAGGTCCCGTAACACGTTTCCGTATGCATCGACGCCGCTGATGCCGAATCCGATGTGAAACACCGAGATCCCAGAATCACGGAACCGCTGGAGATCGGCGGCCGTGAAGTCGTCTGGCTTGTTTTTGTACCGATTGGTGGTCGCTACGCTCAGGTTCAACGCGCTGAGCATGTCAATTACGGTCGTCGACAGCACCAAGTCGATGGCGCGCTTAGAGTAGCCCGCCTGCTGTCGCGCGAACAGCTGATACCGATTCCGATTGATGAAGGGCGCGGTTGCCACCACCGCGCCTAGAGTCAGAAACTCACGTCGCCTCATCGCCTGCGTCAGCTTGATGTTCATCATGCGGCTCCTATTTTCTGTTCGGCTCAGACAACTTCTGTTCCGCCCACGCCACTTTCAGATGAGACAATAGGCCAGATAGCGGCCTCTCGGGGCAAGAGAAGGCGAGGTTCGCGGGCGTCCGATCCAATCCGCCATTTTGCCGCCTAACGCCCGAGCTCACCTGCGGGCGAGTCAAATAGAATCGCGGGCGTAGCCCGCGCAACTCCTCGGATCGCCCGTCTGGTGCAGCGTTCGTTATACAGCAGAGTCAAGCGAAGGCAGATCATCGTAAATTGTGTCGGGTTGGGGCACTTGAAGCGGCGGGACTGTCGTGGAGACAAGTCCTCCTATGCAGAAGGGGCTACTTCGCCGGCGGTACTTTCGCGCGGAGCTTGTCAGCCCAGTTCCTGATCACCACCATTCCCGAATCTTGCTCGCCCGAAAGGACCATCAGCAGCTTCCCGTCGGCTGCAACGTCGTAGTTGGCGTGCCCCAGATCAGGAACTCCGCGCCACGCGAACAATGACTTTCGGGAAATCACGGCGAAGCCGGGCAAGGATCTAACGTCACTAACCATCATCTGTGCGCCGCTCCGGTAGTAGATCCGCCGCCCGTCTCGGGACCAGACCGGCTCCGCACCGCCGGCATCCGAGATCTTGTATGGCCGGCCATGCCCGAGGAACGACCGTACGTAGACTTCGTAGCGCCCCGACTCGTCGGATGCGTACGCAACCCATTGTCCATCGGGCGAGAATCGCGGAGTGATCTCATTTGCTCTCGTTGCCAGCCATTCCTTCGCAATGCTGCTTCCGCCGATCGTCGAATAGTACAGATCTCTGCCACCAACACCCGTTACGATTCTGAACAGAAGTGTTCTTCCGTCAGGAGAGATGACGCCTTCAGCCGACAAATTGCCGGGAAGGGTCCCGTTGACACGCTCCGGTGGGCCGCTTCCATCAACGGGCTGTGACCACAGGCCCGAGCGCGTGCCGGCAATCCCGGGAAGCATGTAGATGACTCGTTTACCGTCGGGTGTCCATTCGGGCCGTTCGCCGCCTCGAGTATCGAGTGGAACGAGCCTCCGGGTGATTGTGTTGTGTACCCACACGTCCCAAGAGGTAGCGTCGGAGATCGTCACGGCGATCTCGCTTCCGTCGGGCGACAACCGCGGCCATTGATAGTTGCTTGCGGCTTTGTCCATCACCGTTTCGTGCGCGCCCTTTTCATCGACCCACACGAGGTGAGCCGGTGAATTCGCATACACAAGCGTCCCGTTCCACGCGAGCGATATGTCGTAATTATTCAACAACCCGTCCATCAGGACTACGGGATCACCAGTGCGAGCGCGACGTTCGAGGTCGACGGGCACCCCCATGATCTTGCCGTCCGCGGAGTACACAACATGCCCGTGCGCATAGCCGAGCGGCTTCGCTGCGTGAAGGTCCAGAACCGTGAAATCCCCTCCCGCGCCGGAGCCAATTGCGAGATAATCATCCTCCGCCCCGCCTGGTCCCTGATCGACAAAAAGCAGCGTCGTGCTGTCGGACAGCAGCAGCGGATTCCAATGCCGTTTGCTAGCGATGCTGTCAGACACCGTCAGCGTTGTCGGGGCGCCTCCGGTTGGCGAAATACGTGATAGTCCACGACGACTACCGCGCATAAATCCGCTGGTCGGGAGAATGATCGTGTTGTCGGCCGTCCACGTGATGGGAAGGTCGGGGACTCCGCGAGCCAACGCGATGGGACGCGACCCGCCGCGTCCGATCTTTCTCAACTCACCCGCCGCAACAAAGGCGATCCAGTTGCCGTCGAATGAAAACATCGGACGAGCGGCACCCTCTGTTCCGACGAGCGGTCGCGCACTGGAGTCGCCGAGCGCAATGACGTAAAGCCGCGTGGCCGAATCAGTCGCTCCCACATACACGACGAATCGGCCATCGGGCGAGATCGCCAGAGAATTCGTTCCCGGAACGAATATCCCTTCGCCAGACGTTTTTACAACGAAGCACTGCGAAGGCAGTTCACCGACACACTGCGGACGCTGCGCTTGCAGTGAGCCGCTGCAGATTCCAACGGCAAGCGCCGCGGCCGAGGCGGCCCATTTCCCACCGTGTCGAGCAATGCCGGTGTCGTGCACAACATGAAACATGTTACCCCCGCGAGGTCGTG
>DASQFN010000122.1 GCA_035633115.1 Gemmatimonadaceae bacterium
GAGAAGTACGTGCCGGCACTGTCGGCAGCATAGCTCTCTTCGTACGTGGCCAGGTTGCGAAGGTCTGCCTTCATCGATGCGAGGTAAGCCTTCTCCTTCGTGTTCGCGAACTTCGGGATCGCGATCGCGGCAAGAATGCCGATGATGACGACGACGATCAAAAGCTCGATAAGCGTGAAACCCTTCTTGTTGCGGACCATTGGTTCTCCTTGAACAAAGGAAGTAAGGGGGGGTTGGAGGCACCGGTGGGGGTTGCCGGCGCCACGTCACGCCAAGGCACCACGCAGGCTACCAAGCCTAAGGACGCTAAAGTCCCTGGCGAGTAACGACTTGAAAGATCCAATCGAACTTCGAATGGCCGAAAATTGTCTCGCAAAATGCCAGCATTATTGCAAACCGCATTCAGCCCGAACGACGCGCCGCACCTCCGGGACGACTAATTTTCCCGCGCAGGCGCTCGCGCGGACGCTCGTGGCTTTGCGCCGCGCAACGCTACCGACGACGATCACCACCCGAATCATATTCCCATGCAGATAGCAGTGCCCCGCGAAATTGCCGCAGGCGAGAGGCGAGTCGCGCTCACACCCGACGTGATTCCTCAGCTCACCGGCCTCGGCCATACGATCCTGTTCGAGCGCGGAGCCGGCGATTCTGCGGGGCTTCAGGACGAAGCGTACCGCGCGGCAGGCGCGCAGCTGATCGATGACGCCGCGACGCTTTATGCGACGGCGGAGATGATCCTCAAGATCCAGCGGCCCGCGTCCGGAGACTCCGGCATGCCGAACGAGCTCGCACTGATCAACGAGAGAGCCGTCCTCATCGGCCTGCTTCAGCCCGCTGGAGATCCCGAATTCTTTCAACAGGTTGCCGGGCGACGAATAACAGCTCTGTCGATGGAGCTCGTCCCGCGCACATCGCGAGCTCAGATGATGGACGCCCTTTCGTCACAGAGCACTGTCGCCGGATACAAAGCCGTGCTGCTCGCCGCCAACGCGCTTCAGAAATTCTTTCCTATGCTGATGACAGCCGCGGGCACCGTGCGACCGGCGAAGGTTCTCGTGATTGGCGCAGGCGTGGCCGGTCTGCAAGCGATCGCAACAGCGCGCCGGATAGGCGCCGTGGTCGAGGCATTCGACACGCGCCCTGTCGTCAAGGAACAGGTGCAGAGCCTCGGTGCAACTTTCGTCGAGCTCGGCGTAGGATCTGAAGTTGCTCAGGACGCGGGAGGATACGCGAAAGAGCTGTCGGAGGAGCACATAAAAAAGGAGAAGCAGCTCATTCACGATCGCGCCGCTCTGGCAGACGTGATAATTACGACCGCGCTCGTTCCCGGCAGGCGGGCGCCCATTCTCGTGACGGCCTCCGCCGTCGCGGCAATGCGGCCCGGCTCAGTGATCGTCGACCTCGCCGGCGAGCAGGGCGGAAACTGCGAGCTCAGCGTGCCCGGCGAAACGGTCGTGCGCAATCGCGTCACGATCATCGCGCCCCTTCACATCTCGAGCGACCTCGCCTTTCACGCCAGTCAGATGTACGCGAAGAATGTTTCGGCTCTCGTCACGCTGCTGGCTCCAAAAGGGACGCTCGATCTGAATCTCAAGGACGACATCATCGATGCGGTATGCGTGACGACTGACGGTGAAATCAGGCACGCACCGACGCGCGAGCGACTGGGGCTTCCCTCGTCGCCGGCGGGCATCAGCGAAGCCGCCAGTGAAACCGGCGGACAATCACCTCAGCCAGCGAGGGCATCAACGTGAGTCAGGAGCTCGTGCTCGGGATCTATGTCTTCATCATGGCGATGTTCGTTGGATTCGAAGTGATCTCTCGCGTTCCTTCGGTGCTGCACACTCCTCTCATGTCGGGCACCAATGCGATTCACGGGATCGTGGTGCTTGGCGCGATGCTCGTCGCCGGCGCCGCTGACACGACGCTGTTGAAGGTGCTGGGGTTCGTGGCTGTAGTTTTCGGTGCTGCGAACGTCTTCGGCGGCTTTGTCGTCACCGATAGAATGCTGGAGATGTTCCGCAAGCGTGCCGTGGAGAAAAAGGATGCTTGATGCCCGCGACTCGGGCATTGCCATCGCCTATATCGCCGCAGCCGTTCTCTTCATACTTGGCCTGAAGCGGCTGAGCTCTCCGGCAACCGCGCGGTCGGGAAACCGGCTCGCTGCCATCGGCATGGCGGTCGCGCTCGGGGCCACGCTGCTCGACCGCCAGATAATCTCATTCTGGATAATCGCCGCCGGTACACTCGTCGGTGCGGCAATAGGGATCTACTTCGCCCGCACAGTTCAGATGACCGCAATGCCGCAGATGGTCGCGCTCTTCAACGGCATGGGCGGCGGGACCGCGGCACTCGTTTCAGTGGCCGAGTATCTCCGTCTCACGCGCGGACTTGGGCCAAGCGGCGTCGGCGCGGGCGAAGCAACGTCAATTGTCCTCGGCACCGCTATTGGCGCGATCTCGTTCACCGGAAGTCTGATTGCATTTGGAAAGCTGCAGGAGATTCTGTCCGGGAAGCCCCTTCAGTTCCCGTTTCAGCGTTCGCTGAACGGGCTGATCCTCCTCGCGATTTTCGCGCTCGGCGTCGCGATCGCGCTTGGAACCGGCGGGGTGCCGGCGCTGTGGCTTGTCTTCGTGGCGGCTCTCCTGCTCGGAGCATTGTTCGTTCTTCCTATCGGCGGCGGCGACATGCCGGTAGTGATCTCGATACTCAACTCGCTCACCGGTCTCGCAGCGGCACTGACTGGCTTCGTGCTTCACAACCAGATGCTCGTAGTGGCGGGAGTTCTCGTTGGTGCGTCGGGTACGCTGCTGACTCTGCTCATGAGCACGGCGATGAATCGCTCGGTGGGCAACGTTCTGTTCGGTGCGTTCGGCGCGGGAGCGGTCGATCCGGCGACGCAGGAGTTTCTTGTTCCTCGCACCGTCAAGCAGACCACCGCCGAGGACACGGCCATTGCGCTTGCCTACGCACGGAGTGTCGTCATCGTGCCCGGTTACGGCCTGGCCGTCGCAGAGGCGCAACACACTGTGCGTGAGCTTGCGACCGATCTGGAAAAACGCGGCGTCGACGTCAAGTACGCGATTCATCCGGTTGCGGGTCGAATGCCGGGTCATATGAACGTTCTGCTCGCCGAGGCAAACGTACCGTACGATCAGCTGCTCGAGATGGATCAGGTGAACGGCCAGTTCGCACAGACGGATGTGGTGCTCGTTGTGGGAGCAAACGACGTCGTGAATCCCGCGGCGCGCGACGATCCGTCGAGTCCGATTTACGGCATGCCGATTCTCGACGTGGACCGTGCTCGCAACATCGTGGTGCTGAAGCGGAGCATGGGGCACGGCTTCGCGGGAATCGACAACGCCCTCTTCTATCACGACAACACGCGGATGCTGTTCGGCGACGCGAGGCAGTCGCTGATGAAGGTCGAGGAGGCCCTCAAGACAGCCTAGGGCCAAGTCGCTTCCTATCAGTGAAGACTACGCCGGCTTCCCGCCGGTCCGTAGTGGATCATGCGGAGCTCAGTGGCAACAACTCTGCCGGGTGTTGCTGTTGATCCTGACCACGCCAACTGCGCTGAGCGATTGCTCCGGCGGCGACGTTGGCCGAACGCCAGCCGCTATCTCCGGGTGATTATTGCTATTACGCCGCGGCTGTTGCCGAGCCCGAACTTCGTCTGCGCTTCCCACGACTGATACATACGGATCTCGGCAATCTGGGACGCGTCGATGTTCCGAAGCGTGCTGAGGTCGCCGAAAGCAACGCCGTCCAGATAGACGTTCGGATACGCGGCCGATTGGTCGCCGCTCAGACTCGTCTGTCCTCGCGAGACGAGGAAGCTTGGCCGGAGCCGGGAGATGACTTCGTATGCACTGCCGGACATTCCCGCAGCGCTGATCTCCTGCTGCGTAATGAGCTGGGACTTGCGGTCTGCGCCAGCTGCTCCCGAGGACGAGGGGGGAGCGCAGCCGAGCGAAATCGCGACGATCAAAAGAGGAAGCAGACGGACGCGGACCATTGTTATCTCTCCTCGAGGGACTACAAATAATACAACTACGGACGGGGTGGGATTCGAACCCACGGTGCGCTATTAACGCACACACACTTTCCAGGCGTGATAGCTGGACATTCAAAGGGGACATTTTGTCCGCCTAACACTATGGCGGAACGTGCAATGTCTCGTGCAACACCCTCGAATGTCTAGGCGTGTCCGGCACCGAATCGACACCTGAACCGACACCAACACTCGCAAAACCTCCTGCTCCCGAAGCAGGTCAATCCACTAACTAACGATTACATTCCGCCGGATTCTAGAGGAAAACTGGGCGTCGGTGCCGGACTCTCCTGCATCAATGCGCGATTCTGCCGGAAGAAACGGGTAAAGAAACGGGTAAATTCCGCTGTTTTATCCGTTGTTTTGCGGGCCGGACCCGTCGGCGCCATTTTCCAACCCGTGACACGTTATGCCGCTGTACTCCCAAAACCGTGGAGCTTTGTTATGAGATTCTTTAGCAGCCCATGTGCATGGCTCATTGTGATTTCTGCCGTCGGTTCCGCGTGTAACCGCGGTAACGATACGCCTCCTCCGGCTACCGATGCCGCCGCACCGCCGGTGGTCAACATTACCGCCACTGAGTACGCCTTCGAGGCGCCCGATACGATACTCGCCGGATGGAACACGTTTCACCTCGTGAATCGCGGTGACGAGCCGCACGCGGCGACGATTTTGCGGCTTGCGCCGGGGCGGACGCTCCCGCAATACATACAGGCGTACGGCGACGCGATTCGCACCCGTCGCCCGCGCCCAGACTGGGTGAGGGCCCTTGGTGGACCCACTGCTGTACCGCATGGTGAGGGGAACGCGACACTGAACCTGGAGCCCGGCACTTATGCGTGGATAGACCTTCCCTGGCATCTGCTCGACCACGATCAGGCACACGCATTTGTGGTCCGACCGCGCACCGGGAATACCCCGCCGCCGAGCGCGCCCGTGCCCACTGTTTCCTTACGGATGTTCGACTTCGGCTTTGAGCTTAGCGCACCGATCAAGGCCGGGAAGCACCTGATCCGAATCGCTAACCGAGGCGTCGAGCCGCACCACGCTCTGCTGTTCAAGCTGGGTCCCGGCAAAACCATCGAGCAGCACAAAGCATGGCTGTCAAGAAATATGCAGGGCGAAGCACCCTCCACGTTCGTCAGCGGAACGGGGGGACACGCCACCGGTGCCGAAACCTTTCTGGCAGTGGACCTGACGCCGGGCGACTATGTGCTAGTCTGCCTAGTCGCAGGTCGGGACGAGGTGCCGCATTTTACGAAGGGTATGATCCAGCAGATTCGAGTCGAATGACCGAGGCAAGCTCAACCACGGAATGGCGCCTCAGTTGGCGCGCTGATGTTCACAGGCCAGTACTACGCGAGTCGGTAGTGTCTTGATAACCCCGGAGGCATCCGAGGGATTAGCATGCAGGTGGACACGCGCTTCAGTCACGAGCGCCGTTGCCGTCGTGTCCTGCGCCGTTGCGGCTTTCCCCCAAATTACAAGCACCACCAAGATGTACTTCCCTTCTTTCCACGGTTCGTAGTAGCGGTGGTAAACCCACGTCAGCCCCTTTAGTGGAGTCATGGTGGAGATCGTAATGCCGGCGTGACGGACTAGGCGCGGCTGTATCTCGTCCCACACGCGGAGTCAGATAAGATCGGCTTCGCGCACCAGACGCCGTTGTCCGAGGACGCGGTAGCAGCGCTGACTACTGAACGCCGGCGAAGAACGATGCTCAACGATACCTGGGTGTTCCCCTCGGATCGTGACCCATCGAAACCGCTTCCGCGTCATACGGCGAACAAGTGGTGGAGGCGTGCGGAGAAGTTGGCGGAGATCGAGCACGTTGAAGGCACTGGCTATCACTCGGCCCGGCGCAAGTTCGCTTCGGAGATGAAGTCAACGAACCTGCGCGACCTCGCCTACATGGGAGGCTGGAAGAACCCGCAGACGGTTCTCACGGTCTACCAGCAACCGGAAATGGAAGTACAGCGGGAGGCCCTTGCTGGTCGCAAGAAGCTCCGGGTTGCAGGGTGATTCCGGTGCAATCCGACACCTCGAATCGACACCTTGCCTTTAGAGTCCCGTGAGAAAGCAAATCCCCTCACGTTCGGAAGCGGTGAAGGGATAAGCAGTTACTACGGACGGGGTGGGATTCGAACCCACGGTGCGCTATTAACGCACACACACTTTCCAGGCGTGCGCCTTAAACCACTCGGCCACCCGTCCCGATCGCAGGGAAGATTCAGAGGTCGTCGCTCTGCTTCCAAGCAGCCTTGGGCAAAAAAGAGCGCCGTCCCTAAAGCTGGCGCTCTTGGCACTCGCATTTTAAGCCCTCGGCCGAGTAAATCAAAGCGGCTCGCAGTGGAGCCCCGCGCGCACAAATTCCGCTCAGCGGTGTACTAATTCTCGCCGTCGTGCAACAAGGAAATCACGAGCTACGTGCCCAACTGTTCGGGCTACGCATCTTTGTGATATTGGGTGGAAGCATCCGTTTACAAAAACCCGTTAACAAGCTAAACTACATAGACGGAAGGCGATGCGTCCCCTTCCCTTTTCCGGAGCCTTTCATGGCACCAACCAAAAGCTTTGTCAACATACTTTCCCTGGTCGTGATGCTGGCTCTGACTCTGAGCACAGCTGCTTCTGCGCAGCATGGAAGTGGCGAGCCCGGGATCGCGAGTTTTCTCTCAGCTGTCAATTCAATTGGTGAGGAGATCAGCGCTCTCAACGCCGAGAAGAGCGTCACAGCCAACGACATTCACCTGATGAGCATTCAAAAGCTCTCGAACCCCGGCAATTCAGCGACGCTGAACAGGGCGATTGCGAAGAATGCGGCACAGATCGCCACGCTGCGCAATGCGCTGAGATCCAACACGGCGATCACGGCCAAGCTTGCAGCGAGCGGCGTTTCCGTCGATCAGGTGATCGCGATGAACGTCGAGGCCGGCAGCGAGATACACATCTTCTACCAGTCATCCTAACTGCAAAAAAAGAGGGCCTGAGAAATCAGGCCCTCTCTTTTTGCTGAGAACTGCGGACTACGACGGACTGCGGACCTTCCGATACGGACAGGGAGAGATTCGAACTCTCGATACCGGGTTCACCGGTATGCCGGTTTTCGAGACCGGTGCCTTCAACCACTCGGCCACCTGTCCTGCGCTCGAAAAGTATCGGATACAGGGAACACCGACAACCGCGGACGGCGCAACAAAAATGCGCGGCGGAGCTACGAAGTTTTTACCCTGCGCGATTCGAAAAATTCCGCGAGCATCTGCCCGCACTCATCCGCCAGCACTCCGCCCTGTACCTCGGGCGTGTGGTTGAGACGCGGGTGCCGGAGCAGGTCGCCGACTGATCCAGCCATCCCTGCCTTCGCATCCCACGCGCCGAAAACCACGCGACTGATGCGCGCCAGCACCATCGCTCCAGCGCACATCGCGCACGGCTCGAGCGTCACGTAAAGAGTGCAATCATCGAGGCGCCAGCGGTCCAGATCCGCTGACGCGTCACGAATCGCTATCAGCTCGGCGTGTGCCGTCGCGTCCTGATCGCGTACCGTGCGATTGTTCGCGGCGGCGACGATCGAATCGTTGCGCACCACAATCGCTCCAATGGGTACCTCGTTCTGTCGCGTTGCGTCATGGGCGAGCGCAATTGCGTTCTGCATGAAGCGCTCATCGATCTGCCCCCGCGACAGGCTCACGCGTTCAGCCGGCCGCCCCCGCTCCAGCTCGTCGCTGCCGCGGCGGGACACCGTCACTCCCGCCACCGCCGGGGCCATCATCATCCGAGGCAGGGTCCGTCGTGCCGGTCCTGCGCGCATCCTCACCGAGGTTGGTGAAAACGAGCTCACCGTTCTCGTCGATGTCCGCGGTGACCTTGTCTCCCTCGAGAAATCTTCCCTCGAGCACCGCAAGGGCCAGTGGATTCTGAATCAGACGCTGGATCGCTCGCTTGAGCGGGCGCGCACCGAGCGCAGGATCGTAGCCCTGCTTCGCGAGGAAATGCTTGGCCTTCGGAGTGAGCTCGATGCGAAGCTTCCTCTCGCTCAACAGCTTCTCCAGCCGTTTCAGCTGAAGCTCGATGATATGCTCGATCTCCTCTTCGCCGAGTGGCCGGAAGATGATGACGTCGTCTACACGATTCAGGAACTCAGGGCGGAAATGCTGACGGAGCGCGCTCGTGACCTGCTTCTCGATCGCATCCCAGTCCTCGGTTCCGTGCTCGAGGATGAACATGCTGCCGATATTCGAGGTCATGATGATGACGCTATTCCTGAAATCGACGGTGCGTCCCTGTGAATCAGTGAGTCGCCCGTCATCGAGAATCTGCAGGAGAATATTGAAGACATCGGGATGTGCCTTCTCGATCTCATCGAACAGCACGACTGAATACGGCCGGCGTCTGACTGCTTCCGTGAGCTGTCCCCCTTCGTCGTAACCGATGTAACCCGGAGGCGCGCCGATGAGTCGCGCGACTGCGTGCTTCTCCATGTATTCCGACATGTCGATGCGGACCATCGCCTGCTCGTCGTCGAAAAGGAACTCTGCGAGTGCGCGCGCAGTTTCGGTCTTCCCGACACCGGTGGGTCCGAGGAATATGAACGAGCCAATCGGACGATTTGGATCCTGGAGCCCGGCGCGGGAGCGACGTACCGCATTCGACACCGCACGCACCGCTTCGCCCTGCCCTACCACACGCGTCGCCAGAACCTGCTCGAGACGAGTGAGGCGCTCGCGCTCGCCTTCCAGCATCTTCGAAATTGGTATGCCGGTCCATCTCGCGACGATCTCAGCGACATCTTCCGCGGTCACTTCCTCCTTCAGGAATTGCTTGCCGCCTTCCTGCTTGCTCGCCAGTGTCTGCTCCACGTCGTGCAGCTGCTGCTCGAGCTGGGGGATCGTTCCGTACGTGATCTCCGCTGCCTTGCCGAGGTCCCCGGTGCGCGTTGCCTTCTCGGCTTCGATGCGCGCCTCCTCGATGTGCTTCTTGATCTTGCCTACCGAGCCGAGCGTCTCCTTCTCGTTCTGCCACTGCGTCCGCATTGCATTGGATTTCTCGCGCAGTCCCGCAAGCTCGCGCTCGATGATACTGCGTCGCTCCTTCGAGGCAGCGTCCTTCTCCTTCTGAAGCGCCTGCCGCTCGATCTCCAGCTGAGTGATGCGGCGCTCGACTTCATCTATCTCCTGGGGCATCGAGTCGATCTCGATTCTCAGTCGCGATGCGGCTTCGTCGATCAGGTCGATTGCCTTGTCGGGAAGAAAGCGGTCGCCGATGTAGCGATTGGATAGGGTGGCCGCGGCGACTATCGCGCCGTCGGTGATGCGCACGCCGTGATGTACCTCGTACCGCTCCTTCAGTCCGCGGAGAATCGCGATTGTGCTCTCGACGCTCGGCTCGCCGACATACACCGGCTGAAAGCGCCGCTCGAGTGCGGCGTCCTTCTCGACGTGCTTCCGATATTCGTCGAGCGTCGTCGCGCCGACGACGTGAAGCTCGCCGCGCGCAAGCTTTGGCTTGAGCATGTTGCCGGCGTCCATCGAGCCTTCGGCCTTCCCGGCGCCAACGAGGTTGTGGAGCTCGTCGATGAACACCACGAACTGCTCCTGCCCTTCCGTGAGCTCCTTGAGCACAGCCTTGAGCCGTTCCTCGAATTCTCCGCGGAATTTTGCGCCGGCGATCAGCGCTCCGAGATCGAGCGCGAGCAGCCGCTTGTTCTTCAGTCCCTCGGGCACGTCGCCATTCGCCATTCGCTGAGCGAGACCTTCAGCGATAGCCGTCTTACCGACGCCGGGCTCGCCAATCAGAACAGGGTTGTTTTTGGTGCGCCGTGAGAGAACCTGAATCACACGGCGTATCTCTTCGTCGCGACCAATGACGGGATCGAGCTTGCCTTTTCTTGCCGCGTCGGTGAGGTCCCGGGTGTACCGCTGCAGCGCCTGGTATTGATTCTCGGGAGTCTGATCGGAAACTCGATGTGTTCCGCGTACGGCCTGCAGCGCCTCGAGCAGCGAGTCGCGCGTGACGCCGACGGAGCTGAGCAGCTGCTTGCTTTCCGCTCCCTTGACCTCCGCGAGCGCGAGGAGCAGATGCTCAGTGGACACGTACTCATCGCCGAGATCCTTTGCCTCCTTCTCCGCTCGATCGAAGATCTGCGTGAGCTCGCGCGAGAGATTGGGTTGTGCGTCGCTCTGCTTCGGATACCGAGCGGCTTCCGCCTGGGCCCGTTCCCGGAGAGACGCAACGCTCACACCGAGCTTTTGCAGAAGAGGAACGACGATCCCCTCGTCCTGATTCAGCAGAGCGAGAAGTAGATGGAGATCGTATACGACGGGGTTGCCCGCTTGACGCGCTGCCGAGACGGCTTCGTTGAGCGCTTCCGCGGATTTGACCGTGAGGCGATCGGGGTTGATCATGGTGACTCAGGCTGCAATGTGAGTGCCCCGAATGTCTGCCACAGTGGCGGGCAGAAAAAGAGCGCGCCCCCCAAAAGGGAGCGCGCCCTGATCGTATCCGCTACTTCGACACAAGCATTTTCTTGACTACTGCCTTTCCATCAACCTCGAGACGATACAGATAAACGCCCGAAGCGACCTCCTGCTGCGTCCTGCTGTCTTTCCCATCCCAGTACGCCGTGTACTGATTGCAGGTCAGGAGGAGCCGATCGAGCGCTTCCCCTCCAGCGACATTCCCAGTCCCGCCTTGCAGCACCGGCACAGCAACCGGCTGCGCCAGAACATTGTAGATCCGCAAGCTCACGCGGTACAATCGACTTGGATCTGTGCACCCCGGCCCTTCGCCGATCGTGAATGGAATCCTCGTCTCCGGATTGAACGGATTTGGAAAGTTCTGCCCCAACTCCAATCCGGCGCCTCGCGCTTTGCCGGTTTGGGTTGACACTCCCTGTGCCGACAGATGGCTTGGCATGAACGCGCTGAGGGCCAGCACTAATAGTGCCCCCCACAGGTGTTTCATTTTTTTACATCTCCACTGCTGACAAAGAAGTGTTTAGAAGGATGCTCCTGATACAGGTTGTACGTTTGTTCTCCTTCGGCGAAGCTAGTCCTGGCGTTTGGGGGTGTCAAGCAAAAGCTTGAACCGTCACCTGTTCCCGCCAGTACGAGCACCCGCGTCCCTGCCGGCGAGAACCCTCCCCGCCGCGTTGCGACTCGTGACCCCCTTCACATCACAAAACTCGAGGAACGGGATCAGGTACTTCCTTGAAACCCCGAGAACCTCCCGAAGCTCCGCCGGGCTGTAAGTTCGGCCCGGCTCCAGCGTGGAACGAAGCTTACCGACCATTTTCGCTACCGCGTCCGGAGAGTAATACCGGTCCTCCGAGACCTTTACTACCTCGCCATTCCGCTCCAGATAACGAAGCACGTCCTCGACTTTTTCACCAAAGACCTCGACCAGCTCCGACACTGCGGGAGGTTCACTCGGCGTAATGCAAATCCTGTGCATGACGGCCTCGGCGACCCCGCGATCCCGACCGCTCAGCCTCGGCGACCATCCCGCCGGTCTCACTGAAGACTGGCGAATCTCGATCTTCCCCTTTTTCGCGAGCTGATCGAGAATGCGGTCGATCACGCGGTCGGGAGCGCCGGCGGTCGATCGAAGGCTCTGGAGTTGGACACCCGGCTCGAGCGGAAAGTTTTCGACGTGCGCGAGGACAATGCGTTGAACGGTCTGCTCGAGCTCTTCCAGCACTTTCGTGTGATAAAGCCGCGACTCTATCTCCACGAGACCGGTTTCCCGTGCCAGGACCACGGCATCGGCTGGCGGCAGGCCGAGCCTGATCGGCACCTGTTCTACCGGCAGACCCGAAAGGTCTGCCGCTCGGGTCATTTCGTTGAGAAGTTCACTGGCGTTTCTCGCCGCAACGGTCGAGGCCGCGCGACGCCTTCGCTTGCGCGGCGGAAGCGGGTCGCGAATCACACCACCGCCGATCGTCGTTGGGGGAGACGGCAATCTCAACACGAAACGGTCGCGTCCTCTCACCAGCAGCGGCTCATCGAGCACGATGGTCGCGATGAAGTGCTGCTCATCCGCGAATCCTTCGACGACGCGGCGACTGATTCTGGCTCCGACATCCGCCGTTCCGAGATGGAAGCGTAAGCGCGTCCGTGGTCCGATCGCGACGTCGGTGGCGGTGAGTCGAACGTCGGCTTCGATCCTCGTCGTCACGGGCCACGACGGCTCTGCAATCACGACACTGCCGCGTGCCACTTCGCTGACATCGAGATCCGAGAGAGCCAGTGCTACACGCTCCCCGGGACCCGCTGATTTGACGACTTCACCATGATGCTGAATTCCGCGGACGCGAGATCTTTTGCCCGGCGAAAAGATTCTCACCGTTGCATCGCGGGCAACCATTCCACTCCAGACGGTGCCGGTTACAACCGTTCCGGTCCCTTTCACCGTGAATGCACGGTCCACAGGCATACGGAAGAGATCGTCGGCAGGCCTTGATCGTTCCTTCGCGCCGAGTGCGGCGGCCGCGATCGCTCGGCGAAGCTCAGGTACGCCCGCACCCGAAACCGCGGACACCGGCACAAGCTCGCTCGCAGCGAATCGAGTATCCGAGAGCAGCGCCCTGACATCATCCATCACCAGTGACAGCCATTCCTCCGTCACGAGATCCCGCTTCGTGAGGGCCACTACCGCTCGCGGGATTCCGAGTAGAGAGAGGATCTCGAGGTGTTCTCTCGTCTGCGGCATCACACCTTCGTCCGCGGCCACGACGAGAAGCGCTATGTCGATACCGCTTGCACCTGCGAGCATCGTGCGGACAAATGCCTCGTGCCCGGGAACGTCAACGATTCCAACGGTTCCAATGCCGTCTACGACGAGTGGCGCGAAGCCGAGGTCGATTGTAATTCCGCGTCGCTTCTCCTCCGGAAGACGGTCCGTGTCGACTCCGGTGAGAGCTTTCACCAGGGCAGTCTTTCCGTGATCGATATGCCCGGCTGTGCCCAGTATCATGCAGCGCTCCAGGCGCCCTGTTCCCAGACGCGGAAGGCGCGGAGCTCGCGATCGCTGCCAAGGTGCTCCTGGAAGAACTCGCGCAGGAGACGCTGGTGCGCCCGACCTTCGGCGCTAGACAGCGGGGCGGCTTCAGCGCCCACGATCCACGTGCGGATCGCGTCTCGCGCCGTGGGAGGAAGAAGACGGCTGCCGGCAGCGGCAGCGCCACAGCGTTGGCATAATGCGCCGCCTGCCGAATGCGAAAACGAAACTGCCAGAGACGGGTCGAGTGGCGCATGACAGTTGGCACACACGTCGAGGGCGGGTGTGAATCCGAGATGAGCAATGATTCGCCACGCCCCTCCCAAGCCAGCGTCGAGGGTCTTCTGTGGCTCGGCGGCGCCTATTCTGTCGAAGCACTCCTCGGCAACGTCGAAGATGCCGGCCGCCGACTCCTCGTACGGAAACCGCAGGACGATTTCCGAGATCATGGAGGCCGCAGTGAATCTTCCGACGTCCTCGCCCAGCTCGGCACGAGCGCGTGTCACATCGAGTGCGCCGAGCGTCTGCAGCTCGCGGTTGGGTCGAAAGTGAATTTCAGCCAATCCCTGGGCAAAGAGGTCCATCGCGCTGCCGAAGCGTTTCCTCGACCGCCGTGCCCCGCGCGCCAGCACCGATTGCACTCCCGCGTCACGCGTAAGAAGGCGAAGAATTCGCGACGTTTCGAGGTAGTCGAACGCGTGGAGAACGATCGCTTCGGTGACGAGAGGTGCCATGTGCGCAATCTACAAACTCCCGCTGTAGCGTGCGCCGAGCAGCACGGTCCGTCCGGGAGCGGGATAGTGCAGCACAGTTTCGTATTTCCTGTCGAGCGCGTTCTCGACTCTGGCGGTGAGCGACAGCGCCGAGCCTGAACCGGTCCGCCAGAGGTCGACGACACCAGACGCGTCGATTCGCGCATATGCGGGAAGAGTCACGGTCGGCGACGGAAACTGGTTGAAATCGATGTCCGGACGCTTGCCTATATAGCTCGCGGTGAGCGCAAGTGAGCTCCGCCGAGGCGAGATTCGAAGGGACGCGGTTCCGGAATGAGTCGGTCGCCTTATGAGCGCCTCGCCCGGGGTCAGGCTGCCCATGTAGGCAGACGAGACTCGCGCCACGCGCGGCCGCGCGTGGGTGAAGCTGGCATTCGCCGACACAATACCTGGCGGCGTCACGTCGACTTCGACCTCATAGCCATTGGATTCGGCCTCGGCGAGATTCGCGTAGCTGCCCTTGAACGAGGGTGGCCCGCCTGCGACGAACTGAATGAGATCGTAAAAACGTTGATTGAAGTAGCTGGCCGAAACTCTTGCTATGCCTGAACGCACGGAATGCTCGAGCCCAGCCTCCCAGCTGCGTGCGCGCTCGGGCGTCAAACCGGGACTGCCAACCGTGTAAAGCGTTGGCCGAAGCTGATTGAACGCCGGGGCGTTGTACGCTGTGCTGAGCGATGCGCGAAAGCGCGTAGCGACAGCGAGCGGCACGCTCGTTCCAATGCGATAGGTCGAGCGGGCATCGTAGTCAGAGTTGTCGTCAATCCGTCCCGCGATTGTGTACGATAGACGCCTGAACGCCGTGCCCAGAAGCTCCGCGTACGCGGCGTGGTTGGTTCGATGCGCTGCGAACCGCGAGTCAGCGATGAGCGGCGCGCCGACAGGTGCGGACGATGAGCTGCTGCGCTCCCGCTCTCGCAGGTACTCGCCTCCGACGTTCAGAATCGTCTGCATTGGCAGCGTGAAACTGAGCCGCGCTTCTGCCATGCGCCGAAACGCGCGTGACAGATCGGCTAGATGAACCGGACTCGATGCGCCGAATGGAATCGCGATGTCTTCGGTCAGATCGGATACTTCGTTCGTTCCAGCGAGAATGCCGATGCGGACAGCCGATGTGATCTGCCGGCCGGCGTCGAGTCCCACGGTCAGCCGATGCTGGACCCGGTAGGAGTTGCTGTCGACTGGCGCCCCGGTGTAGTCGGTCGGGTAGTGGAATTCCGCGCTGGTGTAGCGCGCAGACACGCGCAGGTTGTTCGCGGATCCAGGTAACAGTGAGAGCGCACTGCTCAGAGTCCCGCTCGAGTACTGATTATTGAAGTCGAAAATCCCGTCGCTCCGATGCTGCGCTCCGGCCAGCGAATATCCCACTCGCTTCGCTGAGCCGTTGACGCCGAGCTCGCCGTCGATTGTGCCGTACGTGCCGCCCCGCACGCTGGCATTCAATGAGAGTGGTCCTCGACCAGAGCGGGTGAATATCTGAATGATGCCGGTCACCGCGTCGGCTCCGTAAAGAACACTGGCGGGACCGCGGACAATCTCGATCCTGTCGACGTTGTCGGTCGTCAGGTGGCTGAAGTCGAAGAAGCCTCCCGACTGGTTCACAGCGACACCGTCGATCAGAACCTTTGTGTAGCGACTTTCACCGCCCCTCAGAAACAGAGTGCTCACCGATCCGATGGATCCGTTCTGAGCCATGAGCGCGCCCGGCACGAGCTGGAGCGCATCGGACACGCGAGCAACGCCTCGCGCGCGAAGATCGTCGCCGCTGATAACGGTGACCGACTGCGTCAGCTCGCTTCGCCTGACCGGTGTCTTGCTGGCCGAGACGATCACGGTATCCAGTGTAACGGTGTCCCTGTCCTGCCCCGCGACCGTCGAGGCAACAAGCGCAGACGTGATGCAGATCAACGACGCGCGCGAAACGGAACGGGCCAATCTCTGAGTAAAGGGCATGGCGTTAACCAGAAGAAAAGTTTGGACGATCACGAGAGGGCAGTGGGGCGCCGGAGAGGCAGCAGAGCCGGTGTGCCTGAGGCAGGATCGCGGGTGACCACGAGCGGCCAGTCGTAGATTTCCTCGAGCACGGAGGCGCGCATTACGTCGCCCGGCGCGCCTGACGCGGCGACCTTGCCGCGATCGAGAAGCACCATGGTCCGGGCGAAGCGAGCGAGGAGATTGAGCTGATGGCTCACGACCAGAACGGCCAGACCATCACGCGCCAGCGAATCGAGGAGCTCGAACAGCGACATCTCATGAGGCATGTCGAGGAACGTCGTGGGCTCGTCCAGGACAAGCGCCGATCCTTCCTGAGCCAGCGCGCGAGCGATGCGGACGCGCTGCCATTCCCCGCCGGAAAGCTCGTCCGTTCGGCGAGAGGCAAAGTCCGAAACGCCCGCGCGGTCGAGCGCCCGCATAACCGCATCATTGTCCTCGTGTGACGGGCTTTCCCACAGGCCAAGCCGGGGATACCGCGCGAGCGACACATACTCATCGACACGCATTGGGAACGCGGTATCCTCGCGCTGAGGTGCGACTGCGACGCGCCGGGCGAGCTCGCGCTGCGTGAGCACCGAGTGACTCTCACCGCCAATCATGATTTGCCCGGTGACCAGCGGTTGACGGCGCAACAGCGCGCGAACCAAAGTCGACTTGCCACTGCCGTTTGGGCCGGCGACGGCCGTCATCGCACCACTCGGGACATCGAAGGAGACGCCGTCCAGGGCGTTGGCTCGCGCGCCCGCATAGCGAACGACCACATCGTCGAACCGAATCATCGATCGCGCGATTTTCTCGCTCACGCCGTTTTCCTGAGCTGAGCCAGGAAGAAAGGAACGCCGAGTATTGCTGTCACGGCGCCCAATGGAAGCTCGGCGGGTGGGCGCAGCGTTCGCGCGGCAAGATCCGCGGCCACAACGAGAGTTGCGCCGACGAGCGCCGAGCCGAGCAACAGCGGCCGGTTCCGACGCAATCCCGCGGCGCGCACGAGATGGGGAACAATCAGGCCAACGAATCCTACGAGACCCGCCGCGGCGACAGTCGCCGCAGCGAGCAGCGCACTCAACAGATAGATGGCACGAGCTGATCGATCGACATCTACGCCGAGTGCCGCTGCGGATTCCTCCCCCAGCGAAAGCACGTCGATGTCTCGCGCCAGATAAACGAGCGCCGCTCCGCCGAACAGGATCGAGAGAGCGAGCACGCTGACAGTCGGCCAGGTCGCGTCGCCCGCGGAGCCCATCATCCACCAGAGGGCTCCCCTCAATGTGTTGGGCGGTGCGTTTGCCAGCGCCACCATTATCACGGCGTTGGCGAAGGCGCCGATCACGACGCCCGCCATGAGAAGAGTCCTCGGATCGCCCCGGCCGCCGCGGCCCGCCGCGCGCGCAACCAGAAGCGCGAGCATGACCGCGACCGCCGCTCCGGAGAATGCAGCAAGCGCGATCCAGCCGGCGTCGTTTGCGCCCGCAGAAAATGCAGCGACGGCGCCAACAGCTGCGCCGCCCGAGACCCCGAGAAGATATGGCTCGGCAAGCCCGTTTCGCAGCGTTCCCTGAAGTGCGCCGCCGCTCATTCCGAGTCCTGCACCGATGAGCGCCGCCAGCGCAACCCGAGGGAGACGGAGGCTGCGAACGATTGCTATGACGGACTCATCGCCGTCTCCGGCGATTGCGCGGATTACGTCGCCTACTGGAATGCGCACGGCTCCGGTCGCAATTGCGGCGATCGAGACCGCAAAGAAAACGACGAGCACAGCGATCCAGTGCCAGCGACGATGTGTGATCACCGCGCGGAGTCCGGAAGAATCCCCGGATGAAAAAGCGTTGCCAGAGCGAGTGCCGCTTCGCCGAGCCGCGCCGCTGGTCGCCCAACGAGTGCCGTGTCCACAACGAGCACCCGGCCATCCTTTACGGCGGGAGCAGCTGCCCATCGCGGATCGGCCTTTATCTTCGCGGCACCTTCCGGCCCGGTGATGATGTATTGCGGATTTCTTTGAAGCACGTCTTCGATCCCAACGGTCGGAGACGCAGCCGCCATTTCACCGTACACGTTCCTTGCGCCGGCGATTTCGATGAGCTCGTTCATGTAGCTGCCTCGCGCAATCGTGATGAGCGGCGCGTCCCAGATGTGCCAGAAGACCGTTGGCTTCGGCAGCGGCGCGGTGGCACGCTGGACGCGGGCAAGGGTGCGCGAGACCGAGTCGGAGACCGCGGCGCCGCTTGCGCTGTCGCCGAAGAGGAGGGCCATGAGCCGCACCGCACGGTGAAAATCGGCGATGCGGTCGATCTTCAGTGAAAGAGTATTTACGCCTGCAGCACGAAGCCTCGTTGCGGCGGGTCGGTTGTCAATGCTCCCGTAAAGCAGCACGAGATCGGGACGCGCACCAAGTACTGCTTCGACATTCGGACGTATTCCGCTTCCGAGATCGGGGACATTCTTCGCTTCTGGCGGATACAGATCCCAGTGAGTGCGGCCAACGAGACGATAGCCGGCGCCGATAGCGAATGCGATCTCGGTTGTCGCCGGGTTGAGTGAGACGATGCGCTGCGGTACGCCGCGGACAACAATCGTGTCGCCGAAATCGTCGGTGAGCGGCGCTGATGGTCGCGCCCGATCCGGAGAGCATGCGGACAGCGAGATGACGGCGCTGATGACGACTGATGCGAGACGCAAAACGGGCATCCTCTTCGAGAGAGAACGCCCGCAACGTCAACGCGCCGGAATGCGACGCCTCGATCGCCACCAGCGCCTCCCCCGAGGTTCTGAAACGTGGCGCGAACGAAAGTCGTCTCCTGGCTCCGGGCCGCGTCGCTCACCTTCCCGGCCGTTCAGATCCAGGCCAGTGGTGCTACGAGCGCGCGTTTGATGCCCGATACAGTGGCGGGGCCGCACCGGCTTCTCACCGGTTTCCGTGGCTCCCCTTCGCGATCAATTGTTCTTCGAAGCTACCTTCGACTCAGCGCCCGGGCAAGCGCAAGCATCATTGCGCCGGCGATGACGACAGTGAGAGCCACGAGATACCTGCGGTCGACCGTCCCGATGCGTCTCGCCGGCGGCAGGTCGATCACCGCGACGGCGTTCACCGGTACATCGTCGGCCAGAAAACGGCGGAATGCACGTCGCTCGAGGACGACAGGGTCCTTCTCCTGGAGCTTCGCACCAACGACGGATCCTTTCTCCTCCTCCACGAGCACCTCGAGCACCTGCGTCGGGGACTCGACCGGAATTCGGAGGGGAAATGCGCCTGCGGGCAGGCTGTATGTGAAAGCGAGCTGCGCGAGCCCGGGGGCGATCGGAGCGAACACAGCCACGCGCGAGTCCGCGAAAGTGACGCCGGCCGCGGGAAGGTCGCCCTGTGAAACACGAAAGCCACTCGCTCCCTCAGGAAGTGAGCCGGCCCACACCGCTCCCGTGTGGCTGGAGCCTGCCGGTATCCTGGTGACCGACGTGTCATTCGCGAGCTCGTAAACTTCCGTCACCGACCGTGTAGCGTTGGCATCGACCCCCGAGACCACGATGTGATGACCGCGCACTCCAATCGGGATGCGAGCGGACGTGGTGTCATAAACCGCAATCTCGGCTTCCTCGCCTTTGACGAGCACGTGGTGAAGCGGACGCGTGAAGTAGGCAATGCCGCCGTACGAGGCAGAGGCGAAATAAATCGCCGACTCGTCGCCGGTCCGCCGGTATTCGAACGAGTATCTGCCGCTGGCGTCCGCGCGGACGGAATCGAGGGGGGCTGCGCGATCCGACCCGACCCGGTGAAGCGTCACCCAGATGTTGGGCACCGGCAACATATCCCTCGCGCCCGGACGTACGACTTGTCCCTCGACGCGCTGAGGGACGTCAGTCGTCGCGGGCGAATCCTGATCGGATGGAAGCGGGGGTGGTGTTGGGGTCTGCGCTCCGGCAATCGTCGCAAGCGCGAGGCAGCAGACGAGGCCGATGCTAGATATTGAACTTCCCAAGATCTTCCGGGCGCAGATTCTCGAGGTACTTCTGAAGCTGCGAGGGCGTCATCTCGTCGGACTGTTCAACTTCCTGAGCCGAAGGGATCGACTCGGACTCATCCGAGCTGTCGTCGAACAGCAGTGACGTGAGGAGATCTTCCTGCGCGTAGATGGGAGCGGCGAAACGGAGGGCAATCGCGATGCTGTCCGACGGGCGAGCGTCGATCTGAATCATCCTCTCCTCGAGACGGATATGCAGCTCGGCGTAATACGTCCTGTTTTCGACTTTCGTGATCTGGATGCGGCGAAGGGTTCCGCCGAGTCCGGTGATGAGAGTCTTGCAGAGATCGTGAGTGAGCGGCCGCTCGCGACGCAGCTTGCTCATCTCGATGACGATCGACTCGGCCTCGGATTGGCCGATCCAGATCGGGAGGAGACGCTCGCCGTCCTTCTCCCGCAGGATCACTACGTAGGAATTGTTGGAGCGATCGAGCCCGAGGCGCATGACCTCACATTCAACGAGCTGCATTCCCGGAATGTAACGCTCGGAACTAGTGGGATGAAGATCATTTCGATTGCGGACTGCGGGGCAACGCAGTCCGCAGTACTAGGATTTGACGGCGCGCTGCAGCTCCTTCACTCGATCGGTGCGCTCCCACGTAAAGAAGGTCTTTCCGTTCTTGCCCCCTCCATCCTTTCGCGGCGCGCGGCCGAAGTGCCCGTATGCCGCAGTCACTTCGTAAATCGGCTTGCGAAGATCGAGCGCCTTCATGATGCCCGCAGGCGTCAGGTCGAATACTTCCGCGACTGCCCGCATGATCGCGCTCTCGGGAACAGTGTTCGTCCCAAACGTGTCTACCGCCACCGAGACCGGGCGGGCGACACCAATCGCATAAGCGAGCTGAACCTCACACCGGCGCGCGAGCTTCGCGGCGACAATGTTCTTCGCGACCCAGCGCGCCGCGTAGCACGCGCTGCGGTCGACCTTCGAAGGATCCTTCCCGCTGAATGCACCGCCGCCGTGACGCCCCATCCCGCCGTATGTGTCTACGATGATCTTACGTCCCGTGAGCCCCGCGTCGCCCTGGGGACCACCGACGACAAAGCGTCCCGTCGGATTAATGTGATACTTGATATGCTCGTCCCTAAGTTCTTTCGGAATAACGGGTTCGATTACGTCAGAAATCACCATCTGGTGAAGCTTCTTGTTCGACACCCTGTCGTCGTGCTGAGTGGAAATGACCACGGTGTCGACTGCAACCGGGATGTCGCCTTCGTAAACAACGGTGACTTGCGACTTGCCATCGGGGCGGAGAATGTCACCCGCCCCGTTGCGCCTGCACTCCGCCAGCTGGCGTGTGAGCTTGTGCGCCAGAAGTATCGGGAGCGGCATCAGCTCCTCGGTCTCGTCCGACGCGTAGCCGAACATCATTCCCTGATCCCCTGCACCGCCGGTGTCGACGCCGCGTTTGATGTCGGGGGATTGCCGGCCAATGGTGTTCACAACGGCGCACGTCTTCGAGTCGAATCCGTAAGTCGCATCCGTATAGCCGATACGGTCGATCGTCCGGCGAACGATGTCGCCGATCGGCACGTAGGTCTCAGTGGTGATCTCGCCTGCGACGCACGCGAGCCCGGTCGTAACGAGGGTCTCGCATGCAACACGGGCAACTGGATCGTCCGCCAGGATTGCATCCAGAATGGCGTCCGATATCTGGTCAGCTACCTTGTCGGGATGACCCTCGGTAACTGACTCAGAGGTGAACAGATGTCGATCGAGCACGATATCCCTCAGGGAGTGGGACAGGGTGAGGCGAACTGACGGCACGCCGTACGATTCGTGCCACCAATGGTCTAGGGTCCGCCGTATCCCTCAAAAGTATTCCCGTCGACGTAGGCGGGCAACCCGTCGCGCAGGAAAGGCGCGTCACCAAACGCCGAGAGAAGTCGCGCGCGCAGCAGTGCTTCGGATTCCCGCGCGGTCTGAGCATTGAGCGCAGCGTCGGCAGCGTCGGTTGCCACACGCGCACTCACGCCTCTGACGATTCGCTTCACGAGCGGGACCGAGCGTGCTGCAACGCTCAGCTGGCGAACGCCGAGCCCGATCAGAGCGAACGCCATCAGCGGTTGCGACGCCATCTCACCACAGACGCTCACCTCTAGCCCGTGATGCCCGCCAACCTCGACTATCCGCCTGATGAGCCTGAGCACCGCCGGGTGAAGCGGAGTGAATCGCGATGCGAGATTGGCGTTGCCACGGTCAACGGCCAGCGTGTACTGCACCAGATCGTTTGTGCCGATGCTGAAGAAGGCGACGTCGTGAGCCAGCGTGTCAGCCGCTACCGCTGCCGCCGGAGTCTCAACCATGATCCCGAGAGGGAGGTCGTGACGATACTCGACGTTCCGCGCATCGAGCTCGCGACCGGCTTCTTCGAGAAGGCGTCGCGCCTGCCGGACTTCGTCGACGGTCACGATCAATGGGAGCATGATCCGGACGTCGCCGTGCATCGCGGCGCGCAGCAATGCGCGCAGCTGAGTCTTGAACAGCTCGGGTTCGTCGAGGCACATGCGAATTGCCCGCCAGCCGAGGAATGGGTTAGCCTCGGTTGGATATCCACCGATAGGCAGCTTATCGCCGCCCATGTCGAAGGTTCGAATCACGACCGGATGATTGTCGAACGCCATGACGACCTTCTTGTACGCCCGGTACTGCTCTTCCTCGTCGGGCATCGACGCGCGGCCCACGACCAGGAATTCAGTCCGCATGAGGCCGACTCCTTCCGCGCCTGAATGCGCCGCGTACGCCGCTTCCTCGGGAAGGTCGACGTTCGCGCGAAGGATGATCCTGACTCCATCCAGCGTAACGGGCTCCGCACCTATCAGGTGACGAAGCTCCGCCTCATCCGCGGCCTCGCGTGCCGCCCGATCAGTGTAGGCCTCTATCTGCGCCGGCGTCGGCTCCGGCAGCAGCAGGCCGGATGACCCGTCGAGGATCACCTGCTCACCGGCGTGCAGCCGGCTTGTCGCGTCCCGAAGGCCCACCACCGCGGGAAGACCAAGCGACCGAGCGAGAATGGCAACATGGGACGTTCGTGTCCCTGCGTCCGTCGCGATGGCGGCAATTGCCTCGCGGTCGAGCTGCACCGTGAGGCTCGGCGTCAGGTCGTGCGTGACGAGAATCGCGTTCGTGCCCTTTGGAACATCCACGGGATCGTGATCGGGGAGTCCGAGCAGAATACTCAGCACGCGTATCTGAACGTCCGTGAGATCGCTGACGCGCTCGCGAATCATTGGCTGTGCGTGACGAGCGAAATGCTGTCGCCACTCGATCAGCACGAGATCGAATGCCTTCTCCGCTCCGATGTTCTGTCGAATCAGACTTTCTACGCGCTGAATCAGCTCGACGTCGGAAAGGATGTGAATCTGGACGTCAAAGATCGCGGCTTCTTCGGGACCTGCGTGATTCTCGGCGCGCCTCTTGACCTGCTCGAGGCGCTCCTTCGCGCGGTCGATCGCCGCGTGCAGCCTGGCGATCTCACCCGCCACCGCTTCGTCAGGGATAATCGTGTGAGGGACATCGGGCACTTCCCAGAGAAGAAGATGCACAGGGCCTATTACGATGCCCGGCGAGGCAGGCATGCCGATGATGCGTCTGTCGGTGACGGTGCCGTCGAGGGTCACGATTCTCCGAACTTCGCCGCCGCGAGCGCAGCAAGCGCGTCGAGCGCCGCATCCGCGTCAACACCTTCCGCGCGGATGAGAATTGTCGATCCGAATTCAGCGGCGAGCATCATGACGCCCATGATGCTTTTTCCGTTTACCTCGAGCTCGTCGCGAATGATCGTAATCTCACTCTTGAAGCGCGCGGCTGTCTTCACGATCTCGGCGGCGGGTCGTGCGTGCAGACCCAGCTTGTTGGTTATTCGGACCGTGCGCTCCGGCATCATCGGAGCACCGAGTAAAGAACGAACAACGCGAGAATCGCGAGCGCCAGCCGCCATCCCTCGGAGTGTTCCGCGAACCGTGCCAGCAGAATCCCGCCGACAATAGCGAACAACGTGATCCCCGCGGCGAGTGCCTTTCCGCCGCCCGCAACGCGGTGCGCCACCAGCGGAATGGCGACCCCCGCAAGGAATGACGCGGCAGCTCCGACGTACTGCGGCGCCCGGCGCAGCAGTGGGTGCCCCAGCGCATCGGCGACCCGCAATCCCTTCTCGAATCCGACTCGAAGTCCCCATGCGCGGAGTGAGAGATGACCGAGATTGTAGAGCAACAGAAAGATAGCCACGACCAGCGGGGGTCGCGCGTCGAGACCGAATGCAGTCAGCGCAATGATTGAGCAGAGTGGGAGCCAGCTCGCCCACACGAGTCGATCGCCGACGCTGCCGAGCGGCCCGCCCAACGCGATGCGGAATCGCTCGATCATGCCCGGCGCTACGCCCTCGAGCTCCGCGCGGGCGAGCGCGCCCACCGCGACGCCGGCAAAGTATGGATGCGCGTTGAAATACCGCGAATGCCGCGACAACGCACTGGTGTA
This sequence comes from Gemmatimonadaceae bacterium, assembly GCA_035633115.1. NCBI lineage: Bacteria > Pseudomonadati > Gemmatimonadota > Gemmatimonadia > Gemmatimonadales > Gemmatimonadaceae > Gemmatimonadaceae bacterium. The sequence goes on from DASQFN010000122.1 coordinate 24,313, forward strand.
AGCTTCTCCGCCGCGGCCACCGGGAAGGAGGCGCAGCGCCGGCTCCATGCAGAACGCGATTCCATTGCCGAGCAGAGTCTCGTAGTTCCACGCGCCCTGCACGGCAAAGAGCCTGAGGTAGATGCGCAGCCATGTGGACAGGGGAAGACGCACATCGCTCGTCACGGTTGTGCTCAACGCGCGACCAGCAGCACCACGCTGACGGCGAGGCCCGCGAGAAAAAACAGCGCAGCGTGCGGAATGCTGTGGAAGATCTTCCAGACCGCCCCAGCCGCGACAACGGCCGCAATCGCAACCACTATCGCCTGCGAGTACACTGCGCCCGCATTCCACAGGGCGACGATGGTCGGAACGAGCCACCTGAAAACCAACATCGCTGCGAGCGCCACGAGACCACCGCGAACGAAATCAGCAGTCAGACCAAAAAGCTGGAGTCCCACAATCGCGTCCGATGAGCCGGCATCCAGCTCGCTGCGCAACCGGGTCGCGCGAAATGCATTGATGCGTCTGAGCTTCACCATGCTCCAGCCGCTGACCACGGCCGTCAGAAGCGCAGCGAGAACGCACACCGCCAGCGCCCCCGGAGGCGACCCGTGCTGAGCCGCGAAGAGCGCTCCTCCGGCAACGCTTGCCGAGCCCCATTCCGGATACTTCGAAGCGCCGAACGGAAGCATGCCGAGCGCAATCAGCTCGAGCACCGCTCCGATCATCAGGCCGGCGAACGCGTTGTCTAGAAATGCGCCCGCTGCCGTTGCCGCGACGATAGGGCGGGAGATCATCGCCTGCGGAAACGTGACGACATCGAGTCCCAGCAATGCCGCCAGCAGCACGATCGGGACTACGTCCATGACGCTCATGCCAATTTCTCGATGCCGGGCGTTGCGACGAGTACCTCATCCATCGGCACCGCCCGCGCAGCAGGGACATCCTGCGCAGTGACCTTGACTCCGGCAGCGATTATCTCGCGAAGCTCGCTCTCTTCCTCCGCCGTGAGGAATACGTACCGCATCTTCTGCTTCCGACCCGGCCTGTGGTGCAGGCCACCAACGTTGATCGCGCGAATGCTCTCGACGCCGTGGAGCAAGGCATGCATCGTGGAGATGTTGCCCGTCAGGACGATGCTGCGACGGGGATCGCTTGCGTATGTCGCGTGATCCCGGATGGCGGTCGCGACATCGGCAAACCGTATCTCCATCTCCGGCGGTACGCCCATGCGGTAGAGGTCCTGCTCCCAGTCGCTTTGCGCAACCTCGTCGTCCACGAGAACGATCAGCTGAAGATCGAGTGGCTGTCCCCAGCCAACGACTACCTGACCGTGGACGAGTCGATCGTCGATGCGGTACAGCTCGACAGGCATCAGCCCTCGCCGTGCGCGCAGAGTGAGGTCCGACCCTTTTCGGCCGCGTGTCGCGCAGCTGCTGCGGGCGTTTCCTCACCACGGAAGACAAATTCTAGCAGCGTCGCGAGGTTGGTGCCCGTCACGAGAATAACGCCTTCGGTGTCACGCATGATTCGTCGAACGGCGATCGTTGCACTTCCTGCAGGGAGGTCAGTGAAAAACACTTTTACGCCCAGAGACTCCGACCGCGTGCGCAGGCGCGACTCGATGTCCTCGCCGGTGAGCCCGGAGTTCGACAAAGCCACGAAAACCCTACCGTAGCCCGTGATCTGCTCGACGGCGCTCACCATTCCCTCGGGGAACGACCCGTGACCGGCAATGATCGCGCGCGGTGTCTGCGGCTCGACGTCCTTCGGGTCCGGCTCGCCGGCGCTACTCGTCATCTTCCTGCAGATATTCCCGGACGCTGCCCGCGGCCGCCTGCCTCATGCGGCCGATGAGCCGCTCGTTGAACGCCTGCGCCGGGTTGATTCCCGAGTACCGCAGCAGATGATTGAGCGCGATTACCTCGGCGATGACGGTGATGTTCTTGCCGGGATTGAGCGGCACCGTAATGAGCGGGACTTCAACATCAAGGATTGTCGTAGTCAGCATGTCGAGGCCTGTGCGATCCACGACTGCTTCCTGATTCCAGTCGTCGAGATTGACAACCACTTCGATTCGCTTCTGCTGGCGCACGGCGCGGATGCCGAAGATCGATGGAATGTCTATTAGCCCGACTCCGCGAATTTCCATATGATGGCGCTGAAGCTCGTGGCTGCGGCCGATCAGGACGTCGTTCCCCCGCCGCGTGGTGATGACGAGATCGTCGGCGACGAGCCGGTGACCTCGCTCGACAAGATCGAGAACGCATTCCGATTTCCCGATTCCGCTGCGGCCCGTGAAGAAAAGACCAACCCCGAATACATCCGCCAATGATCCGTGAAGTGTCGTTGTCGGCGCGAACTCGCCCTCGAGAACCGGCTTTACGCGGCGATAGAACTCCGCCGTCTTGAGGCGCGTTCTGAGAAGCGCAACGCCGGCATGCGTCGCCGCGCTGGCCAATCCATCCGGCAGGTCCTGACCCTTGGTGACAATCACCACAGGAAGCGGAAACGAAAAGAAGGCCGCGAGGATGTTGTCGCGGTGGCCCGGCTCGAGTGACGCGAGATAGGTAATCTCAGTCTCGCCGAGTACCTGCAGGCGCTCCGCGACGAATCGCTCGACATATCCGGCGAGGGCAAGCCCGGGACTCGATAGATCGGCGCCGGGAATTTCCCGATCCAGTCCGCGGCCGTCGCCGAGGTCTTCGAGCTGCAGCGATTCGCCGCTCCGCTCGAGAAATTGTCCCACGGTGAGCGAGCGGGTCACGCCGGCACAACCCCGGTTCTGTCGCGCTCTGACGCTCCTGTGGTACGCTCACGTATCCCCGCCCGCTTGCGAACTCCGGATTTTCGCGCGCGGCCCAGTCGGCGGACCTGTGCGCTGAGTCTGGCTATTGCCGCTGTGAGAGCTCGACCATAAAAACGGTCTTCGGCGAGCGCCACGATGTTTCGCTGGCGCGGGGCGTGAAGCACGATTTCAACTCGCTTGACGGGGCCATCCTGCTCGAACCGCACGATGGCGTCAGCGCCCCGCGCGAGCCGCGCCGCGCGCTGAACTGCGAGCTCCGCCCGACGGCGCATGCGATCAGAGATTACTGCATGGTGAGAGTGAAAAATTATCTCCACTGGTTCCTGCCTTTCATCACGACTTCCTCGAGGTGCGAGATTGTATTGTCCGCCGCTTTGGTCCAGGTGAAATCTTCGGCAAAACGCCGGCCTCCCTCGCCCATCATCCTCACGAGCGAGGGAGAGGCCGCAAGCGTGCGCATTGCCGCGGCCATTGCGGTGATTTCTCCGTGCGGCACGAGTATCCCCGTCTCCCCGTCGACAACGGATTCGCGGATCCCGGGCGATTTGCTCGCGATGACCGGGGTTCCGCACGCCGCAGCCTCCATGTTGCTGATTCCCCAGCCTTCCTTAGGTGACGCAAGCATCGCTGCCCATGCACGCCGGAGCAACATGAGCTTCGTCTCTTCCGGAACGAAACCAAGAAACTGCACTTGCCTTTGCAGCCCGAGATCCGCGACGAGTTTTTCCAGCGCTGGTCGATGGTCACCCGTGCCTGCAATATCGAGCGTTGCGGTTTTGTCAGCGAGCTCGGCAAATGCACGGATGATCAAGTCCACGCCCTTGTAGCGTTTGAGCCGTCCGATGTAAAGGAAGCGGGGATCGGGCGAGCGCACGGAGTAATCGGGAGTAAGCGCTTCCGTGTCCACACCATTATAGATCACGCGAACGTGGCTCTGTGGTACGCCGCGTAGCGCGAGGTCGTGAGCAGTGCTCTTGCTCACGGCCTGGAACGGAACGTTGCGGTAGAGCCAGCCGATTGGACGCTCCGCGAGCCAGAGGGCGGCGGCAAGAGGCGCGGCAGTCTCACGGAACGCCGTCGCTCCAAAGAGATGATGCACGAGACCGACCAGGCGTTCGATTCTCCATAGCGGCGTATAGAGTGGAGCCTTGTTCAGGTCCTCTATGACCACGTCGAATTGCCGCCAAGCGAGGTGCTCCCTGTAATATCCCAACGCAAGAAACGGATAGGTGTGCCGAGACCCGACCCGGTGCACGTGAATTCCGTCGAGCACAGTTTGGGGCGCGGATTCCTTCCATCCACTGCAGAGCAGGTCGACTTCGTGCCCTCGCGCTGCAAGTCGGCCGAATATCTGATGAAGGTGCAGCTCCGCTCCGCCGGCCTGCGGATTCTCGCGGTCGAGCCAGTTCAGGATGAGGATGCGCACTAAAGAACGCCGGCACGTCGCGCATAGGCGTCGAGGACCCCGTTCACGAAGCGCGCGCCCGCCGCGCTGCCGAAACGCTCTGCGAGTCGCACAGCTTCCTGAATCACAACGCGAGGCGGCGTCTCTCGACGCTCGAGCTCAGCCGCACCGAGTCGCAGCACGCAGCGCTCGATTGCGCCGATCCTCTCGAGCCGCCAGTTGTCGGTGACATCAACCAGACCAGCGTCGAGCTCCTCGTGTGAGCCGGCGACCGTCCGCACGATCTCGCCGGCAAACTTGCGCTCCTCCGGACTCACCGCGAGATCGTCCCAGACTCGAACCGCCACTTTCGCGAGATCCTGGCCTGGCCGCACATCCCAGGCGTAAAGCGCCTGCAGCGCGCGTGCGCGGCCCCTGGTCTCAACTCTCATCGGTCGCGTCCAGATGCTGCATCAGATCAGCCATCTCGAGCGCCGCGACGGCCGCGTCCCAACCCTTGTTGCCATGCACGCCACCGGCCCGCTCTTCAGCCTGCTCGACGTTGTCGCACGTCAGCAATCCAAAACCGAGCGGGATATCGGATTCGTTCGCCGCATCGGCCAGACCGCGCGAGGCTTCGCCGGCCACATAGTCGAAGTGCGGAGTGTCTCCCCGAATGACGGCCCCGAGTGCGACCACGGCATCGTAGCGCTCGCTGCCCATCGCGCCGCGCACAGCGAGCGGCAGCTCCCATGCACCGGGCACCCAGTACACGTCGATGTCCTCGAACGCGGTGCCGTGCCGCACCAGTGCGTCGAGAGCTCCGTCCACCAGCGCGCGGGTGATCGGCTCGTTGAATCGGCTTGCGACGACCGCGACGCGCCTGCCCTGGCCACGCGGCGTACCACTCAGCTCGGCCATTCAGGAGGCGAGGAGGTGGCCTAGCTTGTCGCGCTTGGTGTCGAGGTAATCGGAGTTCTCAGCCGTAGCGGGCTGAACGATCGGCACCCTTTCCTCCACAGCGAGGCCGTACCCTTCGAGGCCGATCAGCTTGCGCGGGTTGTTCGTGAGGGGCCGAAGCTTCTTGACACCGACGTCGAGAAGTATCTGCGCACCTATGCCGTAGTTGCGAAGGTCGGGCTTGAAGCCGAGCTGCTGGTTGGCCTCGACCGTGTCGACGCCCGTGTCCTGGAGCTCGTACGCCTTGAGCTTGTTGAGCAGTCCGATGCCCCTGCCCTCCTGGTCGAGGTAGACGATCACTCCCAGCCCTTCCCGGGAGATCATCTCCATCGCCGTATGCAGCTGCCATCCGCAGTCACAGCGAAGCGAATGGAACACGTCACCGGTGAGACACTTCGAGTGCATCCGCACCAGCACACTGTCCGTCGCCCTCTCGACGTCGCCGAACACGAGCGCAATGTGCTCATGGTCGTCCACGTCATTGCGGTAGCCGATCACTCGCCATACGCCGACTTCAGTCGGCAGTCGGGCTTCTGCGACACGATGCACCAGACGCTCGGACTTGAGCCGGTGTGCCACGAGCTGCGCAACCGTAATGAAGGTGAGCCGGTGTTTCTCCGCGAACTCCTCGAGCTGCGGTCGGCGCGCCGTCGTGCCGTCTTCATTCAGAACCTCGCAGACTACTCCCGCAGGATAGACTCCGCCCAGACGCGCGAGATCTACGGCCGCTTCAGTATGACCTACACGCTGGAGCACTCCGCCCTCGCGGGCGCGCAGGGGAAAGATGTGGCCCGGCCGGCGCAGATCCGCGGGCACCGTGGCAGGATCGACAGCGACGAGAATTGTCTTTGCCCGATCCTGCGCACTGACACCCGTGGTAACGCCAAATCGGTGCGCAGCGTCGATGCTCACCGTGAACGCGGTTCGCTGCTCCTCCGTGTTCTGCTCGCTTTGCTGCGGGAGCCGAAGCTGGTCAGCTCGGTCGCCGGTAAGCGCCAGGCAGATCAACCCGCCGGCGTTCCGAATCATGAAGTTTATGAGCTCGGGCGTAACGAGCGACGCGGCGCAGATGAGGTCGCCCTCGTTCTCGCGGTCCTCGTCGTCGGCAACAAGGATCATCCGGCCCGCCTTGATGTCGGCAACTGCCTGCTCGACCGTTCCAAATCCCATTTCAGTTCCCTTTAGTCCGACCAACCGCCAGGTCGGGAGTTGAAATACGGCGCCGCCAGGCGCCGCACGTATTTGCCAATGACATCGGTCTCGACGTGCACCCGACTACCCGGTGCGAGATCACCAAGCGCACTGTGGTTCAAGGTGTATTCTATGAGCGAGACTTGCAACCGGTTGGCGGTTATCGCGTTGACGGTGAGGCTAACGCCGTCGATAGCCACTGATCCATGCGGAACCACCCAGTCCGTCAGGAACTCCGGAATGTCGATATCGACGAGCAGCGCATCGTCGAGTTTCTCAGTTGACAGCACGGAGCCAACGGCGTCCACATGACCCTGGACAATGTGACCTCCGAAGCGGCGATTGGCTCGCATCGCTCGCTCGAGGTTCACGCGCTTGCCGGCGCCCCATTCTTCGATCGTGGTGCGCTCGAGCGTCGTAACTATGGCGGCCACCGTGAAGAACCCGGCTCGGGCAGCAAGCACAGTCAGGCACGCGCCGTTCACGGCAATGCTCTCTCCGTCGGTGAGGTCGCTGAATGTCGAACGAATCTCGAGCGTGTGGCCCGAAGATGATCTCTTCACCGACTCGACAGTTCCAACGTCTTCGATCAGTCCAGTGAACATCAGAGCGGAGTCGGAGAATAGATGGTCATGACGTCATCCCCGAATCGCTCCGTCCGGAGAGCATGAAAGCGGGGTGCGTGCGCCAGATCGTGTACCGCTACTCCCGCAAAAGCGTTCAATGATCCGGCGCCGAACACGATCGGTGCCTGAAAGATAATCAGCCTGTCGACGCTGCCCTCTCCGAGAAAGGATGCAGCCAGCCCCGCTCCGCCTTCGACGAGGAGCGAAGTGATTCCCCGCGCTTTGAGCTTCGCCAGGGCGTCGTCGAGGTTGCGCGCGCGGATTGCCTCTACCCCCGCCTTTAGGAGATCGGCGGGGAGCCGCGCGGTGCGCGTGGTAATGAGAACGGTTGGAACTTCCCGCGCTGTTCTCGCGAGCACGCTGTTGGCGCCCAGCCGCGCGTGGCGATCGAATACGATGCGTACCGGCTGCGCACGCGGAGGCGGATCGATCCGGGCGGTGAGGAGTGGGTCGTCTGCAATCGCCGTGGCAATCCCCACCGCGACTGCATCGTGAGCCGCGCGTAATTTCTGCACTTCAACGCGGGCGAGTGGACCCGTGAGCCAGCCGCGGGTTCTCTCGGCATCCGCGATCGCGCCATCTAACGAGATAGCGAGCTTGAGAGTCACCCACGGCCGCTGAAGACTGAATGACGCGAGAAACGGCGCGTTCAGCTCGTTTGCCTCAGCTTCGAGGACGCCGAAGTCGACCGTAACGCCGCCCGCTCGGAGGCGATCGGCGCCGCCGCCCGCCAGTGGATTCGGATCCTTTACTGCGGCGACAACGCGCGTGATGCCTGCCGCGAGAATCGCATCGGTGCACGGCGGAGTGCGCCCCTCGTGATTGCACGGCTCGAGATTGACGTAAAGCGTCGCTCCCGTGGCGCGGCGGCCCGCCGCGCCGATTGCCACGACTTCCGCGTGCGGCTCGCCTGCCCGAGCGTGATGACCCTCGCCGACAATTGCGCCGTCGCTGACAACGACGGCTCCCACCAATGGATTGGGAGCCGTCTGACCCAGCCCGAGCTGCGCGAGCTCGAGCGCCCTCGCCATGAAAGCGGCGTCCCTGGTTTCGTCAGTCGAGGACGACGTTGCCGCTCCCGGCTCGAATCTCCCCCATCGGCCATGCGGCGATACCGGCGGCGTCAACCTCGCGCACGATCTGGTCGGCGTATTCGGGCGCTGCGATCACGACCATTCCGACACCCATGTTGAACACGCGGAACATTTCGTCGCGCGGAACCTCTCCGGCCTTTTCGAGTTGGCCAAAAAGCGGCGGGACATCCCAACTTCTCAAATCGACGATCGCGTCGAGGTTTGCCGGCAGCGCGCGATCGAGATTCCCAGGCAGCCCGCCGCCGGTGATATGCGCCATTGCATGGATTTTCTCCAGCATCGGTTTCAGAATCGAGAGGTATGACCGATGGACCGTGAGCAGCGCATCCGCCACCGACTGATCACTACCGGGAAACGGATCAGCAGGTCCGAGCTTCATTCGGTCCGAGACGATCTTCCTCGCCAGCGAGTAGCCATTCGTGTGGAGGCCGGAGCTGGCCAGCCCTACGAGCAGATCGCCTTCCTGCACGCGCTCCGATCCCTTGACCTCGTCTTCCTCGACGCACCCGACGATGAATCCGGCGAGATCATAGTCGGGCGGCGTGTAGATTCCGGGCATTTCCGCCGTCTCGCCGCCCACCAGGGCACACTCGTTTTCGCGACAGCCCGCGGCGACGCCCGTGACGACCTCCTCCAGCACGTCCGCATCGAGTGCTCCGAATGCGATGTAGTCGAGGAAAAACAGAGGGACGGCGCCCTGAGTCAGGATGTCGTTGACGCAATGATTGACGAGATCGTGACCGATTGTCGAATGACGTCCTGACTCTATTGCCACGCGAATCTTCGTGCCGACTCCGTCCGCACTGGAGACGAGCACGGGGTTCCGCATTCCGGCCGGAGCGCGAAACATTCCACCGAATCCGCCGAATCCTCCGAGGACTCCCGCGGTGTGTGTCGACGTGACGAGCTTCGCTATCCGTGATTTCGCTTCATCGGATACGGAGATGTCCACGCCTGCGTTGCGATAGCGGAGTGCGCCGCTCGTCACGCAGGCAGCTCCTCTTCGAACGCCGTCAGGCTGCGAAGCTGCCGCACACGGTCGTCGACTTCCTGCCGCGTCAGCGTCATGAGTCGCTCCGTTGAAAATTTCTCCACGGCGAAGGAGCCAAGAGCCGATCCGTACATCACAGCACGGCGCATGTTTGCGTCACTCAGGTCCCCTGTCCGCGCGAGATAGCCGATGAAGCCGCCCGCGAACGAGTCCCCGGCCCCGGTGGGATCGAACACGCTCTCCAGCGGATACGCGGTAGCGAAGAAAACGCTGTCACGGCTGAACATGAACGCGCCGTGCTCGCCCTTCTTGATGATGACGTGCGTTGGACCGAGCTCCATGATCCACTTGGCCGCCTGCACGAGGTTCACCTTTTCCGAGAGCTGCCTGGCTTCACCGTCGTTCAACGTGACGAGGTCGACCTTCCGGAGCAGATCGATCAGGTCCGGACGGCGGCTCTGAATCCAGAAGTTCATCGTGTCGCACGCGACCAGCTTTGGACCCTTCACCTGATTGAGGACGTCGAGCTGCAGTCGCGGATCGATGTTCGCAAGGAAGACGAACGGCGCGTCGCGAAATTGCTCGGGGATCTTTGGGCTGAACCGTGAGAATACTCCGAGATGTGTCTCGAGAGTCTCCGCAGCGTTCAGATCGTGGCGGTAGCGTCCTCTCCATCTGAAAGATGAGCCTTCCGCACGCTCGAGGCCGGCTAGATCGACGTTTCTCGCCGCCAGCGGCTCGAGCTTCGCCATCGGATAATCCGTTCCGACTACTCCGACCAGCTGAACCCGCGTCAACAGGCTCGCTGCCGCGCTGAAAAAGGTCGCGGACCCGCCCAGTACGTCTTCGGCTTTTCCGAAAGGGGTCTCGACCGAGTCGAGCGCAACCGAGCCAACGACCAGTACGGTCATGATTTCTGGGTGAGGGTTGGACGAGGCGACGACGACTACATCCGCTCTGGAGCGCTGACGCCAAGGATCGCCAGCGCGTTCCGAATCGTGACCTGTGCTGCTCGCGCCAGACCGAGCCGGGCCTGCGTCACCGCTTCCGGCTGGCCGAGGACGTGGTGCTTGTGATACCAAAGGTGCGTCAGCCGGGCAGTCTCCGTCAGATAAGCCACCACGCGCTGAGGCTCGAGAGCCGCCGCAGCGCCCGCTACCACGGCAGGAAAATCCGCCAGCGCCTTTATGAGCTGCTGCTCCTCCGGCTCGTTGAGGACGCTGAGGTCGACGCCGGCGACGGAGAACGCCTCGCGATCGAGCTCACCCACACGGAATATCCCGCACATCCGCGCGTGCGCCATCTGCACGTAATACACGGGGTTCTCTTCGGACTGCTTTACCGCAACGTCGATGTCGAACACGAGCTGCGAGTCGCTCTTACGCATGAGGAAAAAAAATCGCACGGCATCGCGCCCGACTTCGTTGATCAGGTCGCGGACAGTGACGTAGCTCCCTGCCCGCTTGGAGATTTTTACCTCCTCGCCGGATTTCATCACTGTGACCATCTGATGCAGCACGTACTCGGGATAGTCCGGCACGATCCCCATCCCCAGGGCCTGGAGGCCCGCCCTCACACGCGTGACGGTGCTGTGATGATCCGCTCCCTGAACGTCTATCGCGCGATGGTACCCACGCTCCCATTTCGTCACGTGATACGCCACATCGGGAACGAAATACGTGAAATCACCGCCTTTCTCTGCGCTCTTCCGCATCACGCGGTCCTTGTCGTCGCCGTAATCGGTCGTGCGAAGATACAAGGCTCCGGAGTCCTCATACGTCTTGCCCGACTCGACCAGCGCGTTAACGGTCTCGTCGACTTTTCCACCCGTGTAGAGCGATGACTCGAGGAAGTAGTTGTCGAACTTGACGCTAAACGCCAGCAGATCGAGATCCTGTTCGTTGCGCAGCTCGGCCACCGCGAAGCGTCGTACCGCATCGATGTCCGGCGAGGCGCCGTCAATGTCGTGCGTCACGAGAAACTTTTCGGCGATCTCTCGAATGTATTCCCCGTGATATCCGCCTTCCGGAATCTCACCCCCCGCTCCGCGGATTTCGTCGATGCGGGCACGAACGCTCGCGGCCAGATTCTCTATCTGCGCACCGGCATCGTTGTAGTAGAACTCACGCGTGACATTCCATCCCGTCCACTCGAGGAGTGTGGCGATTGCATCGCCGAGTGCAGCCTGCCTTCCGTGGCCGACGTGAAGAGGCCCGGTAGGATTTGCCGAGACGAACTCGACATTTACCGGCTGGCCGCGGCCTTCATCGCTCCTGCCGAAGCTCTCACCAGCTTCAATCACCTCTCGCACACTCTCCGCGACGTAGCGGGGATCGAGCCGGAAGTTCATGAAGCCCGGGCCCGCGATCTCGACGCTCTCCACTCCCGCTTCCTCGAGGTGCATCTGATCCCGCAGAGCTGCAGCGATCTCGGCGGGGCGCTTCCGAAGCGGACGGGCAAGAGTCATCGCAAGGTTCGACGCCCAGTCGCCGAGGGCCGGATCGCGCGGGCGCTCGACCACGGGCTCGACATCGCCCGCGCCAAGCTCACGCGCCGCTCTCGCGAGCTCGGCGCGTATCAGATCGGGCGCGTTCACTCGCCGGTTTTACCTTTGGGCGCCGCCTTTTGTTTTTCGGCGGGTGTGGCTGTCGGCGCTGCTGCGCTCGCCGCAGCTGCGGCTGGCTTCGACTTCTCTGTCGCGGGAGATTCCGGAGCGGGGCTCGCTCCTTCAGGAGTCTTGACTTCCGCTTTCTTGGCAGCGTCGGATGCTTCGGTTTTGGTTTTCTCGGCGGAGATGGCCTCCCGCTCCGCTTTCTTTCCGTCCTTCCCGTAGTCGGTGATGTAGAAGCCCGATCCCTTGAATACCAACCCGGCCGTCGACATGAGACGGTTCGCCACCTCGCCGCAAGCCGGGCAGCGCTCCTCCGTCGGTGCGGCGTTTATCGAGCGATAGAACTTCTCAAAATCGTGCCCTTCCGGGCAGCGGTATTCGTAGAGCGGCATGCTCGAATTGCGAGGGGGCTACGAGTGTGGGGGAATTAGCAAAGTTACGCGAGAAAGACCCTCCACTCAAGCCACTCTATTGTTGCAATGGGCCGCAAAAATACGCTGGCTTTATCGGAAAACCATTCTCTCTCCGACGGGCGTCAGGTTCTCTCGCGAAAGCTCGATGAGCGACGCGATTCTTTCTCCGGCGTCCGCTCGCGGATTCGCCGATCGGAAAAAGTGAACGTACGGGTCATCCTGCCGGCTGGCTTCGCCTTGACTGAACAGCTCACGCGGCATGGTGGGATTCTCGAGGCGCACGATTCCAGTCGCCGAATCAAACGCCAGTCCTTTGACTCTGCACAGCTCGGCGATCAAACGGGTATCGGCCGGTGACAGCGGCCTGCCAGGCGTCGGGACGAACTCGCGAAATATCATCGAGGTGAGTCGATAACCTTTGACCGTAGAATTGATCGTAAACCACACAAACCGTTCCCTCGGCACCTGACCTCTGGTCATCTCGTAAAACATTTTTCGAATGACGAGGCGCGTTCCCGCGAAAGTCGTTGCGCTGCCGTGCGTGTCGGGACGTGCGACGGTATCGCCGGAATAGAAGGCGACGATCGGCTCATCGTCGACAGTCACGCGGATCGTTCGCAAGGTGCTGAACCCGCGCATGCCCTCTCCGCTGAGGTCGTTCGCGAGGACCACCCATTCCTTCTCGTCGAGATCGCGATTGAATTGCGCAGCCGACACGTTATTGTAGCAGGTCTGGAGAAGCGCAAGCATCTCGCTCCGCTCACGCGACGTCAGACTCGCGACAGTGACCACGGCCATCCCATTCCTTTCGTCGGTCAGGCTGTAGTCGTCATCGATGATGCCAGCCGGTCGAGAGGACTCAGACATCGGCAGAGCCCGAGGAGAAAGCGCGATTTTCGGCGATTGATTGCAATGTTTCCTGATCATCGGCGTGAATGCCGGGCACGAACGAGCGGTACACGCGGAATTTGCCCCGCTCTCCGAGCGCCAGGTCAGGAACAATCTCGAGCTCGACCGTAACGCTGTCGCCTACGACTGCCGCAACGTTTCTCTTCACCGAAGCGATCTCATCTTCTGATGGGGATCTGGCGGGAACGGCCCGCATCACGATGCGGCGCACATCTTCCTGGATCAGCTGATACTGCGCCACCCACGCAACACCGTGATCCCTGAGGGCGTGAGCGAGCACATAGGGATGAAGCAGTGATCCATCCGGCATGGTGAAATAATCCACCACACGTCCCTGAATTCCCCGCAGAGTCGAGAACGGCTGTCCGCAATCGCACACATCGCTGCCTCGGGTTACCACGTCGGCAAGTCGGAATCGAATGAAAGGCATCGCGTAAGAATGGAGTGCTGTACCAACCAGCTCGCCCGTCTCACCTGGCTGAACGGGTTCGTCACCACTCAGGACTTCGGTGATCACTCCATCGTCGCAGCGATGATACTCACCGGTATCGGCACACTCCCATGCGATTCTGCTGAACTCATGGCTGCCGTACGTGTCGTACACCGGCGCCCGGAAAGCCATGGAGATTCGTCGGGCGGCGTTCGTCGTGAGGACCTCGCCGCCGGAGAGGACGAATTGCGGAGCATGCACGGCTCGTCCGGATTTCGTGATCACATGCGCCAGTCGTAAGAGAACACCGGCGTAACCGCCGATGACATCCGGCGCGAGATCGTCGAATTGCTGCAGAAGTGACTCTGGCGGCTCGAGACAAAAAAGCGAACGAGCCCGATAGCGGCCGAAAGCGTTCAATACGACCTCCGCAAGCCGGTTTTCGTTGCGGTGCGGCCGGTGATGAAACGTCGCGACAACGACCAGCGAGCGGCTCGTCGCGCCGTAAAGGCGGAGCGTTCGCCGGCGAAGCTCGCCGAGGACGCGCTCCTCGATCCATGCGCGCCGAACAGTGAACGGCTCGCCGGTTGATCCGCCTGTGGTGTGCTCTATGAGGGTTGTCGGGTTAACGCCTTTCGCCAGCAATTGATCGAGAGGCACGCCGCGCAAGTCGGACTTCGATGTTATGGGGATTCTTTCGAGATCGGAAACCGTTCTGATGTGCCGGGGCATCACGCCCGTTTGATCGAAAAGCCGGCGGTAGTATGGAACGTTTGTATAAGCATGGGCGACGATTCTTCGCAGGCGCCGGTTCTGAAATGCGATGATCTCCGCGCGACTGCCGCGCAAATGACGCCGGAAAGCGAGCATGCTGGAAAAAGCGCTGGGCCAGGCGGCTGCAGGTGTATGCCCCAGGCCTTCGCGCCACGTATCGGGCGAGCGCAACCCGTCAGTCACTTCCCGTGTGGACGAGTGAGCGAAAGACGCGTGTCTTGCCACTCGCATCGGCTTCCAGCTCGCTGACCACATCACAAGTGAATTCGACGTCTCGTCCCAGAACGCCTTTCGCGCGCCTATCGAGATCGTCGATCTCAGCGGCGGACGGCATTCGGCGCGGGACGGCCGACATCACTACCCGTCCCGGGGATTCCTGTACGAAACGGTACTGGGCGATCCATCCGGCGATGTGCGGCCACACCGCGTCCAGAATCGTCCATGGGTGCATTTCGCTGCCGTCGGGAAGCCGAAAGCTGTCTATCGTCCTGCCCATGATCTGCCGCAATGTCCCGAAGGGACTCCCACATGTGCACTGCGTCCTCCCTTGAATCGCAAGATCTCCGAGCTCGAACCGAATGAACGGCATCGCGTACGAATGCAGGTTGGTTGCGATGACGGTTCCGGTCTCACCTTCGGCCGCGCGCCGGCCGCCGTCGAGAACTTCGACGAGCACGCTGTCAGCGCAAAGATGGTACTCTCCGGTCTCGACGCATTCCGTCGCAATCCTGCCGAACTCGCAGCTGCCATACGTGTCGTACACGCGCGCGCCAAGCGCGCGAGCGATGAGCTGGCGCATCGCCGGCGTCAGAACCTCGGCGCCGGTGAGCGCGAGGCGGGGCCGGATGTCGCGAATGCCAAGGGAGTCAACGCGTTCGGCTATGCGCGCCAATATCCCGGGATACCCGCTCATGACTGTAGGTGGCTGGGCACGCAGGCTTTCCACGATGTCGTCCAGAGGACTGAACGCGTTGAAATGGCGAACGTTGTCGGTTCCAGCTTCGAGGATCAGTGCCTTTTTCACTGCTTCCATAAGGGGGTTTGGACGGCTCGGCGGCGCAAAGCGGTTTCGCGAATGTGCCTTTATCAAGGCGATTCGATCGCCGCGACGCACCCCGAGCGCGCGCAGCTCGCGACGCAGAAACACGGCAGAAAGAAGCAGCTCCTCCCGGGGCGTTCGCCGAATGACGAAGGGCTCGCCGGTTATGCCGCTCGTGGTGCGCTCGAAGAGTTGCGTTGAGTCGACCCCTCTGGCGAGCAGCTGCTCCAATGGTAATGCGCGGATATCGCGCTTGCGCGTTATTGGAACTCGATGGAGGTCTACAGCCGTCCGAATGTCGGAAGGCCGCAGGCCGTGCCGATTGAAGAGCTCTGTGTAGTAGGGCACGGACCTGTACGCGTGCTCGATGACCTGTCGCAGCTTTCGGTTCTGATAATTCTCGATTCGCTCGCGGGTGGCCGAACGGTGGCCGCGAACGGCCAGCGCCGTGAGCACGAGCCGCGACCGCTCGTTCATTGAAGCACTTTGGCCTTTCGCGGGTCGATCACCACGTGAACCCCGTGACGCGGCCGCAAGGTCATGCTCGGCGAAGCTTCGACGTTCGCGTCGTCCGAAAGAACGAATCGGAGGCGAGCGGCGATCGTGGCAAGACTCAGGATCATTTCCGTCATTGCGAAGGACGCGCCGATGCAGACGCGCGGTCCTCCACCAAACGGGAAATAGGCGAACCGCGGGATCGAGTCGAGCGCGCCCCCTCGCCATCGGCCCGGATCGAAGGCTTCCGCGTCGGCAAAGTACGTTGGACTGCGATGCATCAGGTATGGGGACATGAGAACACTTGCGCCGGCTGGGACTTCCCAGCCGCCGATCTCCACCCGCTCGACGGCGTCTCTGCTAAGCAGCCACGCGGGCGGATAGAGCCGCATCGCTTCCTTCACCACCATCTCCGCGTAACAAAGCCGGGGAAGATCGGCGAACGTCGCGCTGCGTCCGGCGAGAACAGAGTCCACTTCGCTCGCGAGAGAATTCGCGGCGGCTGCGTTTTTCGACAGGAGATACCAGCACCATGTCAAAGCAAGCGCCGGAGTATCGATTCCTCCCAGAAACAGAGTCACCGCTTCGTCGCGCAGCTGTGTATCGCTCATGGCCGATCCGTCCTCGTAACGCGCGTCCATGAGCACCGACAGCAGGTCGGTCCGCTCAGCGGACTCGGCTCTGCGGCGCGCTATGATCTCGAGAACCGTATCCTCGATAGCCGCGGCGGCTGAGCGGTACGACCGGTTCACCGGCAAGGGGACCCAATCCGGCGCAAATCGCGAAAGGCCCCGCCTGCTCGCATAGCGATTCATCGTTGCTTCGAGGGCGCGCCCGAGCGTGCCCGTCCGGTGTGCTACGTCGCCGCCAAAAAGTGCGGTCGAGACGATACTCACGGTGAGGGCCTTGAGACGAGAATGAATCTCTTCCGTATCTCCGGGCTGCATCGACTCGACGAGCGCGGATGTCTGATCCACAATCACATTCGCATATGCGGCGATGCGCTCCCGATGAAACGCCGGCTGCGCCATACGCCGCTGGCGAAGCCACGAGTCCCCCTCGTTCGTCAGTAGTCCATTCCCGAAAACGCGACGCTGTGCGCGGAGCGGACGTGATTTCACGAAGCGCGCGCGGTAAGTCACCATCACCTGCTCGATGAGGGACGGATCATTGACGAGAAACGCACGCGTGCGTCCGAAGCGAAGGCTGGCGATTGGGCCATAGTCTCGGGCCACGCCAGCGAGGAATTCCAGCGGAGCATCAGCAAAGTTGCGCAGATTGCCGGTCAGGATCCGACCGCGCGGACCCTCGGGGCGTAGGGCGCCACTCAAGCCGCGGCCCCGGGCGACTGAGTCGAGCTGCTCTCATCGGTTGCAGATGCGAGAGATCCGAGCTGAAGAAGCGTTTTCCCGGGAACGGCCCGCTGCCAATAGATGCCCCGGAATGGGACGCGCAGGTATGAGTACTTGCCAATCGTTTCCAGACCCGACCGCGTAAGAATAACCCAGGCCGCGTAGTTCTCCGGCGCGACGAGCGCGATGCTTCGCTTGAACCCTTCCCTCTGGTTGGTGCGCGCGGTGAATGAATTTCGTGCCATGTAGAGGCCGTATCCTCTGTATTCTGGAAGCGTGTACGCGTCGTAGCTGTAGACGTCACCCTGGTCGAGGCAGAGAACGCGTCCGAGGTACGGAACGACTACTGACTGCGTGGCGGTCCAGCCGGCATCGATGATTTTCTCGCCGTGCCACGAAGCGAAACAGCGATGGCCCTGCTCGAGTCGTCGCTCGATCCGGGCTCTTCCGACGTTCGGCCGAAAACTCAGATACGCGTCGATCTCGTCTGCCTGCAGCAATCGAAACTCCACTTCCAGCTGCGCATTGTAGACCGGGATGCGGCGGCCCTGTAGCGGGTAGACAAGGCAGAGCATCCGGCGGTAGAGGGTCGTCATCAGCTTGGCGCCCACGAGACTCACGTAGCCGGCAGCGTCGAGATGCCTCCCTTCGGCGAATCGCCACCTTCCACTCGGACGCGGAATCTGCTGGGAGTCTCTCACCGCGAAATCGCCCTATCTCTGGCCTTCACCGCACGTATCGCTACAAAATGAGCGAGGCGTGATGCGACAGGGTTACCCTGAAACTTCTCCATCCACATTAGTGCCTTTCTGAACGATGCAGTTGTCTGCCTGCCTGCACGGCGCGACAGCGTTTCGAGCAGCGGAATCGCAAGCACTCTTGGAGCGAGCATTATGCCGATGCAATCGACGATCGCAAATCCGGCACTCGAAACAGAAGCGCGCGCCTGCTGAAACGTAAGCGTGCGGCCAACTGGATACGACACCAGGCCGAGCTGCCGCAGAAAGGAATATGGAAGGGCATTTCGCAATGCTACGAACGGGTTCGACAGGTTGTCGACCGTGAGCACGAGCGTTCCATCTGAATCCAGCACACGCCACAGCTCTCGGAGTGCACGCGGAATGTCAGCCGGATCCTTGAAATGATCGATTGTCGACAGGGACACCACGGTGGCGAAGCTCGAATCGGCGAACGGCAGTTGCCTGACGTCAGCCACGCTCGCGACGATGTCGGGATACTTCGTCGAGGCAGCGGCAGCGGTGTAGGCCGAGACGTCCATGCCACAAACCTGGCCGGCGCGCAATGCGAGCACGGAATAAAGTCCCGCGCTGGCAATCTCATCGAACAGGTCTGTTTTGAGCAGCCTGCCATCACGTCTCGGGGGCAGCCAGCGTGTGATGAGCGCCGCGTTGACATCGTCGCTGTGCTGACGCCATGAAGGGTGAGGGTTCGCTTCCAGCCACTCTTCGACGACCAGGTCCCATTCGGATCGGCGCGCGGTCATTTCGACTGCCGGAGTGGCGAAGTGCGTCTCTTTATGCGGAAGTTGCCGAAACCGGATACAAGGCCTATGCCGCGGGGTCGTGTGTCCCGAAACTTTCTCGCAACTTGTCCGAGATTTCGCCGGCGGTTGCGCGCGCGCGGACTGCATCGATCACGCGCTCCATGATGTTCGATTCGTGTCCGCCGGAAGAGCAGAGCGTGTCCGCCGAAGCGCCCAATGCGACAAGCGCCCGGTCGACGGCCCCCTTGTAGCGCCGTTTTCTCACGTCAGCGAGGGAAGCCGCCTGGTCCGCCTCGAGACTCGTGTAATCCGGACCGGGCACGGGGGGCTCGGGAGCCGCATCGGTGAACCGGTTGACTCCGACGACTGGTGTCGCGCCACTCTCCACGCGGAGCTGATGCTCGTAAGCGCTGCGGGCGATCTCTTCCTGAAAGAATCCACTCGCTATCGCCGCCTCGGCCCCGCCCAGGGCATCGGATCGCGCAATCAGCTCGAGAGCCCGCTTCTCCACTTCGTCGGTGAGAGCCTCGACGTAATAGCTGCCGCCGAGCGGGTCGGCCGTATTCGGAACTCCCGACTCGTAGGCGATGATCTGCTGCGTTCGTAACGCCAGCGTCGCCGCTCCGGCGGTCGGCAGCGCCAGTGCTTCGTCGAATCCGTTCGTGTGCAGAGACTGCGTTCCACCGAGGGTGGCGGCCAGCGCCTGGACAGCGACCCGAACGACGTTATTCAACGGCTGCTGCGCAGTCAGCGTGACTCCCCCGGTCTGCACATGAAACCGCATGCGGCAGCTCGCGTCAGCAGCTCGAAAACGGTCCCGCATGATGCGCGCATACATCCGGCGCGCCGCGCGGAATTTCGCAATCTCCTCGAACAGATCGTTGTGAGCTGCAAAGAAGAAGGACAGTCGCGGGGCGAACTCGTCTACCTTCAAGCCTGCCTCGATTGCCCGTGAGACGTACTCGATCGTATTCGCCAACGTGAAAGCGAGCTCCTGCACCGCGGTTGCTCCAGCTTCGCGAATGTGGTAGCCGGAAATGGAAATTGGATTCCATCCCGGGAGCTCTGCCGCAGAGAATCGGAATACCTCGGCAATGAGACGGAGACTCGGCTCGGGCGGGTAGATGTACGTGCCGCGTGCGATGTACTCCTTCAGGATATCGTTCTGAATCGTCCCGCTGAGCTTGTCCCTCGGGATTCCGCGCTCTTCCGCGACGACTATGTACATCGCCAGAAGCGTGGCGGCAGTCGCATTGATCGTCATCGAGGTCGACACGCGCGCGAGATCGATCTGGTCGAGCAATACGTGCATGTCCTCGACGGTGTCGATCGCCACTCCGGCCCGACCTACTTCGCCGTACGCCCGCGGAGAATCGGAGTCGAGCCCCATCTGTGTCGGAAGGTCGAACGCTACGGACAATCCGGTCTGCCCGGCTATGAGAAGGTGGCGGAAGCGCTCGTTCGTCTCGCGCGCCGTGCCGAATCCGGCGTACTGCCGCATGGTCCACAGGCGGCCGCGGTACATGTCGGGCTGAATGCCGCGCGTGAACGGAAAAACGGCCGGATCGCCGAGCGTAGTCGCGTAGTCGCGAGGGGGCTCCTCGGGACGATAAACCGGCTGGAGCGAAATCCCCGACGGAGAGCTTTTCTCGGCGGGCTCGCCGCCCCGCGTCATCGGGCCGCTAGAGGCCGCTTTTCCGCCACCGCTCCGCCGAGCATCGTCTGCGCAATCTCGACGTCTGACTTGCTGCCGATGTACAGCGGAGTTCTCTGGTGAAGATCGGTCGGGTCGATGTCGAGAATCCGGCGCGTCCCGTCGATCGCAGCTCCTCCGGCCTGCTCGACGATGAAGGAGAGGGGATTCGCCTCGTACAGGAGTCTGAGCTTTCCGCGCGTGCTCTTTTCGTTCGCCGGATACGCGAACACCCCACCGCCAAGGAGATTGCGGTGGAAATCGGCGACCAGCGAGCCAACGTAGCGCACGCTCATCGGCTTCCGCTCGCCGTCGAGCCCGCGGTAGCGCCGCATCAACGCTCTTACGTCCTCGTCCCAGAGCGGCTCGTACGAATCATTCACGGAGAGATAGCGGCCTGTTTTCGGAATCCGAATATCGGGGTGCGACAGCAGGAATTCGCCGATGGAAGGATCGAGCGTAAAGCCGTGGGCGCCCTGACCCGTGGTGTACACGAGCATCGTGCTCGAGCCGTAAATCACGTAGCCGGCCGCCACCTGCCGGCGCCCTGGCTGAAGCATGTCTTCCATCTCGCCACGCGTGCCGCGCGTGATCTTCCGAACCACCGAGAAGATTGTTCCGACGGGAACGTTGACATCGATGTTCGACGAGCCGTCGAGAGGGTCGAAAAGGAGGCAGTACTTGCCACAGCGGAATCGTTCCGGAATGCCGATGATCCCCGGCTCTTCCTCTGACGCCATCGCGCACAATCGACCGCTGTGGTCGACTGCCTTGATTATGATCTCATTGGCGATCACATCCAGCTTCGCCTGAATCTCTCCCTGGACATTCATGTCCTCAGTGGCGCCGAGGATATCCGCGAGGCCCGCGCTGCGGACCTTGTTGGCGATCATCTTGGCGGCCAGAGCCATGTCGTACAGGATGCCGGAAAGCTCGCCGGTGGCTTCCGGATGGAGTTTTTCCTGCTCGATGATGAACCGCTCGATCGTGACGACCGATGTGGCAGTATGCTTCACTTAGGCTTCCTCGTCGGGAGGTGTGCGAACTGTCTGCGCAAGCCGGCGCGCGGCATACGTTCGCGCATCCACCTCGTAGCGGTTGAGGTGATATCCCCGTCGTATGCTCTCCCAAATGTAACGCAGCGGAAAACTCCTGCGCTCCCGAAACTGCTCTACGTGCCTTAGCTCGTGTAGCAGCAGCGGAGCGTCTATTGCGGTGCGCGGCCCGAAGAAGATCGTATGGCCCAGCGTAACGGCCGCAACGGCGGTCTGCCCGATGACCCAGCCGGCGAGTCGCGGCGCAAGTCCCCCGCGACGAAGCCGCATCTGAGCGAGCTCGGGGTACTTCCGAAGCAGCTCGTCCGGCATCTGCATCGCCTCACCAATCAGTGTGCTGCCGATGCGGGTGAGATATCCCATCGCTGGCCTTCCGCCTCCAGAGTGATGGCACGGCCATCGGTTCTCACGATGATAGTGCCGCGCTGATCAGTACGCACGACTTGCGCCCCTACGCGCCTCAGCGCGGCGAGGACATCAGCGCTCGGATGGCCGTAGATGTTGTCAGCCCCTACGGAAATGATTGCCGCAGATGGCTGAACCGCCGCGAGAAACGCCTCGCTGCTGCTGGTCGAGCTGCCGTGGTGCCCGACCTTCAGCACGTCTGCAGCAAGTTCGTCGCGAGCGTGTTCGAGAAGCCAGCCCTCCTCCGCCTCCTCCGCATCGCCCACCAGAAGAAATCGCACAGAACCGTGTCGGATGAGGGCGATAGTGCTCGCTTCATTTGGGTCGACCAGGGACGCGGTCCATGCGGAATCGGGTGCCAGAAACTCGACCGTGACTCCGTCGATGGCGAAGCGATCGCTCGGGTGGACACGCTGCCATCGCACGCCCGCTTCACGCGCCGCGCGCAGTGATCGATCGTATACGCGACTCCCCTGCGGAAACGCCGCATCCCAGAAAGTGCGCGGCCGAAGCGCCGAGAATACGCTCGCTGCGCCGCCGACGTGATCGGAGTGAGCGTGTGAGAGCACGAACGATTCGAGCACGCCACCGCGTCTCATCACGTATGGGATGATGGTCGAACGCCCAGCGTCGCCGCCTTCCCACATCCTTCCGGCATCGATGAGCACCCATCGGCCGCGATCCGTACGCAGCAGAACCGCGTCTCCCTGCCCTACGTCCAGCACGTGCATCTCGACCCATCCGGAGTATGGCAGATGGACCAATGGCGCCCAGGCCACTACGGCGAAGGCCGTCGCCGATACCACCAGTGGCTTTGCCGGATGTCTCGCGAGAACGGCAACCAGAAGGGCCGCGATCGCGACGCCGCCGGAAACGACCGTGACGAACGTGGGCGTTACCGCAATCGAGCTTCCAGGAAGAGCCGCCGCGGCGGCCGCGATACCATCGAACACTATCATCAGAGGATGCGCGGCTGCGGCGAAAAACCGCGCAATCACCGGAAAAGGAGCAAACAGGAGGGCAAGAAACAAAGTCGGCTGGAGCACAGCGATCACCGGACCGGCAGCAAGATTCGCGAGGGGCGCAACGACACTCAGTCGTCCGAAATACCACGCGACGAGCGGAGCGCTGACGATGCTCGCGACAACTGATGTCAGCAGCTCGCGGCCGACTGTGAGACGAATACCGGAGAGCCGCGGCGCGAGGAAGCGACGAGCGAGAACGCCGCTGGCGATCAGGCCGGCGATTCCAACGACACTGAGCTGGTAGCCAAGGTCGAGAACCGTTCGGGGCTGCACGAGTGGAGCGAACGCACCGACAGCCCACGAGGCCCACGGCGACGTAGGGCGCTGCCACGCGGCGGATGCGCCGCCCATTGCAAGCATCGCGGCCGAGCGGACCGCAGGCGGCGGCGCGCCGATTACGGCGACATAGATCGCGATGACGATGAGAGAGACCAACGCCGCCAGCGAAGGTGGGAACCGCGCAAGACGAAGGAGGAGCAACAGTGCGCCGGCGATGATGGCGACGTGCAGCCCGGAAATGGAAAGCATGTGGATTATTCCGGCGCGCGCGTAGCGATCGCGCATCTCCGGCGGTATCTGGTGCTGGTCGGCGATGAGAAGAGCCTTCGCCATTTTCGCGTCGCGGCCGAACACTTTGTCGATCGACTCCGACGCGCGGGCGCGCGCCCGGCCGAGAGTCGTAGCCTCCTGTCGCTCGGATTCGGCTGCCCGCTCGTGGCGCGTGAGGCGTTTCGCCGGAACGGCCGAGAGCAGTGCGATGACGGTGCCGCCAACCGTGAGCAGACCAATTGCTCCGAGCGTAGCATCGCGCCGATGCAGGCCGTAGATGGCGCAACAGATTGCTCCCGCCGCTGCCAATAGCGCAGCGCCGGAGAAGCCGGCGAGAAGTCCGGCCACGAAGGAGAGATACGCCGACGTGATGAGCGGCAGGAGGCGCTTCCAGGAGCTTGCCGCTCGACTGTAGCGCCGCCAACGCGAAATGCGCGAACCCGCGCATCCCGCGAATGTTCTTTAGACCGCCATCGGCAGCGGAGCTCTCTCGCGTACCGGCACGCCGGTGAACGTCGAGCCCGTGGTCCCGGTGAGCTCGACCGTTGCGTAACTGCCGATCATGCTCGGCTCGCCGGGTATTATGACGGTCTTGAAATCGCGCGTCCGGGCCTGCAGCAACCCTCCGCGCCGCGCTTCCTTTTCGATCAGCACTTCGCGCCGCTGCCCGAGCTGGCGGAGATTTCGATCCCTGACTCCGGACCGGACCGTGTCGATAAGGCGGGCGAGTCGCTCGCCGGCAACTTCATCCGGTACAGTCTCGCTGGGAGGAAAACGCGTTGCCGGAGTACCCTCGCGCAGAGAGAACTTGAACGTGAAGGCATCCTCAAACCCCACTTCGCGCACCGCGCTCAGCGTTGCCTCGAAGTCGTCGTCCGTTTCGCCCGGGAATCCGACGATCACATCCGTCGTCAGAGCCAGACCGGGAATGGCAGCGCGCAGACGCGCGACACACTCGAGGTATTTCTCCCGCGTATAGCGACGGAGCATCCGCTTCAGCACCACCGAGGAGCCGGATTGCATCGGGAGATGAACGTGCTCGCACACCGCATCGGTGTCAGCCATCGCGGCCACCACGCGGTCGCTGAAATCATTGGGGTGAGGACTGGTGAAGCGAAGTCGTCTCAGGCCACCGACCGCGCCGACCGCACGCAGCAGATCGGCGAAATCGTACCTGCCGTCGTTGTACGAGTTCACGGTCTGACCGAGGAGAACAACCTCCGTCATGCCTTCGGCGACCACGGTCTTCGTCTCGCGCACCACATCTTCGAGTCTGCGACTTCGCTCCGGACCGCGAGTCGTCGGTACAATGCAGTAGGTGCACCGGTAATCGCACCCGCGCTGGACCGGAATCCACGCCTTCACGCTATCAAAGCGGCGCGCGGAGAAATCCTCGTAGTGCTCTTCGAGATCGAAGTCCGTAGAGCTCGTACGCGCACCCCGTCGCGCGTTCTCGATAAGCAGGGGCAGCGCGCGATAACCATCGGGGCCGATGACCAGGCTCACATGGCTCGCTCGCTGGAGGATCTGCGGGCCAAGCCGTTGAGCCATGCATCCGGTTACGCCGAGCACGGCCCCGCGCTTCATCCTGCTCTTCATCTCGCCAAGCCTGCCAATCACACGCTGCTCGGCGTGCTCGCGGATGGCGCAAGTGTTGACGAGAATGACGTCGGCGGTCTCAGGTACATCCACCGGCCGATAACCGGACGCAGCGAGCTTTCCAAGCATGAGCTCGGAGTCGCTGACATTCATCTGGCACCCGTAGGTCTCGATGTAAACGGTGGATTCGACCGTCGGCTTCATGCTTCCAAACTACCAGTGGTCGTGGCAGTAAGCGTCGCGTTTCTGACGAAGAGTTTCGCGGCAAACCGATCGCGCCTGCGTATTCCAGGGCTTGCTATTGCGACCGAGAGATGATCCTCGGTCAGTCCATCCTGTGCGGAAATGGCCACGACATCGGCCGTACCGTCCGCCCGCAAGTTCCTGTAATCAGCGGACTTATGCCTGCTGAGCTCACGTAATTCCGAGCACCTGCGATCGATGTCGGTCGATGCAACCTCCCCTCGGAGCCGTGACGCCGCCGCGCCCGGACGAGCCGAGTAGGGGAAGACGTGCAAGGAGGTGAATGGGAGCCGCTCGATGAGTGCGCGAGTCTGATGATGGTCTTCTTCGGCTTCTCCGGGAAACCCGCAGATCACATCGGCGCCCAGCCCGAAGACACGTCGCGAGCCGACGATGCGCTCGATGCGGGCTTCGTACGTCCTCGCTGTATACCAATGGCGGCCCATTCGCCTGAGCACGCGATCAGACCCCGATTGCAGCGGCGCGTGGAGGTAGGGCGCCAATCGGGCAGGATCGGCCAGGAGCTCGAGAAGACGGTCGTCGACTTCAGTTGCCTCGAGCGAAGACAATCGGAATCGAACTAGCGGGATAGCCTTGATGAGCGCCTCGACGAGGAGAGAGAGTGAGCTTCCTGTGTCTGTCCCGTACGAGCCGATGTGAATTCCAGTCAGAACTATCTCAGGATGGGACTCGGCGAGAAGCTGTGCCTCAGCCACGAGCTCGTGCAGCGAACGCGAACGGTTGGAACCTCGTGCAAGCGTCGTCGCGCAGAACGTGCAATGCTCGTCGCACCCGTCCTGTATCCGGAGGAGCGCACGCGCCCCCGTCTGCGTCCGCGCGCCACTCGGCGATGGCGCGTTTCGCAAGCCGAGTGTCGCTGCAATCATGTTTAGATTTGCGCCGGCGACCGTATCCGATACTGTCGGGAGAGTGCGGAGAGGCGCGATGCGCTCGTCGCGAATCGACAGCCCCGGTGCACATCCCATCACGACGGTGCGCAGCGAAGGGTTGGAGCGCGCAGCCCGCCGAACTCCTTTCCGAAGCTCAGCCTCGGCTGCGGCCGTAACGGAGCAGCTGTTGAAGATCGCTATGTCCGCGTCTTCGGCGTCGTCGACTTCGCCAGCTCCGGCTGAAAGCAGCATCGCACGAACTGCCTCGCTGTCGTACTGATTGGCGCGGCAGCCGTATGTTCGCAGCAGAAACCTCATGCGGACGACGAAGCGGCCGTGACGGCCGGGCGCTCAGAGCTGATCATGTCGCTCGCTGCCGAGTCGGGGCGTCCTGCAGGCCGCAGTGGAAGCTGGACATAAAACGAGCTTCCCTCCCCCTCTCGACTCATCACCCAGATCATTCCGCCGTGCAGGTCGACAACCAGCTTGCAAAAAGTCAGTCCCAGTCCGGAGCTCCGGACTCGTGGCGCTTGCGAGCCCGCCACCTGCCCGAATTTTCTGAAGATCACCTCATGGTACTCGGGCGGAATTCCGGGGCCGTTATCGGTCACGGCGAACAGGACGCCGTCGCGCGTCTTCCGTGCGCTCAGTGACAGCGTGATCGCACTCGATGAATGCGTGACAGCATTCTGAATGAGATTCCAGAACACGCGCTTCAATAACGCCTTGTCGGCCTCGAACACCGGCGTGTCGTCGTCCACGCTGAGCGACGCCTTCGTGCCTTCCTGCAGGAAGCGGTGACTCCACTCATGCAGCAGCTCGGCGAGCAGCGCCGCCGGTGCAATCTGTGTGTAGCTCAGACTGATCGCGGCCTCTTCGATTCGCGCGACTTCGAGTATGTCCTCGATCAGAGCGAGCAGGTCCTCGGATTTCTCCTCGGCGGCGCCAATCGCCTGTCGCTGCGAATCGCTCAGAGCCCCGAAATCGCCGTCACCCAGCATCTCCAGCGTCGCCAGAACCGCGGTAAGCGGGCTCTTCAGATCATGCACGATCATCTTCATGAGATCGTCGCGCACTTTCTCGAGCTCGCGCAGCTTGCGATAGCTGTTCTCGAGCGCATCGGTAGCGGCCTTCAGCTTGAGCAGGCTGCGGACGCGCGCGCCGAGTACGAGACGATTGTGAGGCTTGGTGAGGAAATCGTCGCCGCCCGCCTCGATCCCCTTTACACGGTCACCAGTGTCGTTGAGAGCAGTGACGAATATCACCGGAATACGCGCTGTCCTGGAGTCGCGCTTGATGCGCCGGCAAACCTCGAAGCCGGTTGACCGTGTGTCGACGCCAAGATCGCCGGCCGGCATCGACACGTCGAGAATGCACAGATCAGGGCTGTGCTCGAAGCATGCGGCGAGCGCGGAGGGACCATCCTCCGCTGCGATCGTGCGATACCCGAGCGTGTTGAGCTGGTCGAACAGGAGCTCTACGTTTGCCGGAACGTCATCGGCCACGAGGATCAGTGGCGAGGAACCTGCGCCCGGCTCGGTCATCCGTTACGGCCGAACGCGCAGGCCGAAGCTGAGAGTGAAAGCGCGCTCGCGGACTGAGCCCACCGCGCCCGTCGCCGCCTCGGCGGAGCGCCATGCATGCTGTACAGTGACGTCGAACGCCGCGCGGTTTCTCGAGAATTGCGCGCCAAGTCCGCCTGAAACCGAGGTTTCACGCACTTCGCCGCCCGCAGCGAGAAACGGGAGCGTCCGATAGCGGCCGCCGAGGCGTATGAGAACCACGCGCTCCAGAATCCGCGGACCCGTGGCCTCGATTCCCGCGCCGGCGTCCCACGCGTCAACCGCTCTCGCTTCTTCCGAGCCAAGCCCATTCATCGCCGACCATTGATCCCGCGCCACCTGCGCACCAAGCGTTGCGCCGCTGATTCCTTCATAGGAGATGCCAATTCCATACCTGTCAGGAACGCTGGCTGACGCGACGACCGTGTCGCCGGATTGCGCCTCGAGGCCGCCACCTTTGCGCCCGGATATGCCGATGGCAAGCGAGGCCGCCGGGCGAATGATCGCGCCGGCCGAGATGCCGAATCCCGTGTAGCTGATATCCGATACCTGTTGGACAGGTGTGAAGCGAAGACTGTCCGGAAATGTCTGCTGAAACGATAGCCGATTGCGACCAACGAATACGTGTGCGCCCACGCCGATCTGAAGCAATCGGCTGGGAATCCATCCAGCCGCAAGACGCACATCGTTGATCGCTCCGATGCTGGTCACGGTCTCAGTCAGAAGCGCCATTTCGCCCGCGATGTCCTCCTCGCGCGTGGTCGTCGTTGCCCACGAGCGGTCGAGCAGCGTCGAAACCGAGAGAGCAACACTTCCCCGGCTACTCACCGGAAGCGATGCGACGGCCAGCGGGAACCGCGAGACCATCGAACGCTGCGTCTCGCTCCCTGAGGAAAATCGGCGGAACTCCGGCTCGTACTGGAGAAAGAGCACGGGCTCGGACATAGACGCGATAGAAGCCGGGTTCACCGCCGTCTGCGGATCGAATTGCGCCAAACCTCCCCCGGTCCCCAGCGCTCGAGTGCTGAATTCTCCCGGGGGATAGCCAAATCCCTGGGTCGTGAGCGCACCCTGGGCTCGGACAGAGCCCGTCGCCACGATAGTGAGTCCCGCAAAGAGCGACGCAACACGAATCAGGCGCGCGCGAATCATGGTAGGCCTCGAGATTTTCTTGTCGAGTAGCTGATGCGCAGGCGAGGTCGAAGCTCTGGAGCAGCCTCGATCGAAAAAAATCTGGCCTGAATGGGAGCCTGTCCTTCGGTAGTGCTCACGAGAACCAATGCGCGAGGCGTCTGATCCGGGTTCTGAGAGCGCCAAAGCGCAATGACCTGCGCCACCTCGAGCGTTTTGAGTCCGCTGTCGGCAGGCGAAATCTTGAGCGTGTCGAGCGTCGTGCCCGCCGTGATCTGCGCGGCCCGCGCGATGTCAGTCACGGATTTGGCCGCGAGCGAGACGTTCGCAAGCACACGAACGGTATCTCCAACCTCGCCAGACCTATCGGGACGCTGAGTGAGGAGCAGCGTTGCGCGCACGATCTGCGCGGTGTCGCCGATGAAACTGGGCACATCGAACCGCATGTACACCCGGCGGGCGGGCAGCCCGCCCACGTTCAGGGCCTCGGGCGGACCCGGCGGCGGGCCTTTCACGAGTAGCGTGTAGTCGGAAAGACTGAAGGCGATGGTCGCCTGATTAGTTGGCGTTTTCGACGACGGCCCCATGATGATCGGCCGCACCGTGGTGTCCTTGTCGGCGCGGAAATAGAGCTGCGCCCCGCCGCCGGCCTCGACCGAGAAAATCCGGAATTGAATCGATCCTTGTCCGGAAGCACGCAGGCCGATCCGCAGTCGCTGCCCACGCCTCGCCACGATTGCCGGACCCGGAATTTCGATATTGATCGAATCCTTGAAGTCAGCCGGGGCGAACGTCTTCGAAGCGATGAGACGATCGGGCGTAAAGAGTGCGGCGACGGCGCTCGTCAAAGAATCCGGAGCGTCCGTGTTGACGTCATAAGCCTGGACGAGAATAGGCCCCGGAAGCTTAGCGCCGACGGTGTCGACTCTCAGGCGGAGGCGAGCGCTGTCCACGACGGATATCTGCGGTGTGTCCGTCGGGGACTTGATGTACCTCTCGGGGATCGAATCGAATCTGATTACCGCGCGCGAATCGACCGAGTCGCCACGTGAGGCGAGGAGCATCGAGAGCTCGGTACCCAGGCCGGTTGCAGCGGAGACTGACGTATCGAGAACGACGGGATCGATGGTGATCGTCTCGATGATTCCCTGCTGATTCGAGCAGAGATCAGGACAGCCGGCGCTCGTGTCGAGAGTCTCGGTGCAGGCTGCGGCTATGCCGATCATCGAAAGCATGCCGGCAGCGCGAGCTCCGGCAGAAAAAAATCGCACTACGGCCTTCCACGTAAATGGTTCATGTCGAACGCCTCGGGAAGCAGCTCCGCCAGATGCCAGGTTGCCAGCTTGCCGTTGCGCGCATAACTGCGGATGAGCAAGTCAGGAGCGAACTCGCTCATTGTCTGCCTGCATGACCCGCACGGTGGTGATGGCTCGTCCGACTCACTCGCGATGGCAATCTCCTCGAATTTCGTGAGGCCCTGTGCGACGGCCGCGGCCACCGCCACTCGCTCTGCGCACAGCGCCTCGCCGTATGCGGCGTTCTCGACGTTGCATCCGGCCACGATTTCGCCGCTCGACGCCAGGATCGCGGCGCCGACGCGAAAGCGCGAATACGGCGCGTAAGCGTTCTCCATCGCGGCGAAGGCTGCGTCTCGCAGCCGGTCGCCGCTCGTACCGCTGTCGCTCACCACGCGCGCAGCTCGGAGAGAAACGAGCTTCCCGCCCCCCGATATGAGACACCAAGCCACTCCCCGACAGTTGCGCCCAGATCTGAAAAGGTTCCGCGGATGCCGAGGTCGGTGGGCCGGACCACTGGCCCGATGGCTAGCAGAGGAACTCTTTCGCGCGCGTGGTCGGTCGATGGGGTCGTCGGGTCGTTGCCGTGGTCAGCGGTGATGAAAAGCAGGTCGTCCTCTTTGAGTGGGGAGATGAGCGAGGGCAGTGCGCGGTCGAACTCGCGGAGCGCCTGATAGAACCCCTCAGCATCGTTTCGGTGCCCGTACAGCTGGTCGAAATCTACTAGGTTGGCAAACAGGAGCCCACTATCGTCCCCCCTGAGCCACGCGCGAATGGCGTCGATTCCTTCCGCGTTCGACGAGGTGTGCCGTGACACGATCGAACGTCGCGCAAAGAGATCGTCGATCTTGCCGACTCCCGCGCGGGCTATTCCGGCCGCGGCCAGTGCATCCAGAAGGGTCTCTTCCGGCGGATCGATCGAGAAGTCGCGGCGGTTCGGGGTCCGCTCGAAAAATCCCGGGACGCCCAGGAACGGACGAGCGATCACGCGCGAGACGTCGTGCGGTGAAACGAGAATCCTGCGAGCGTTTTCCGACGCTCGATACAGCTCCTCGAGCGGCACGATCTCCTCGTGAGCCGCAATCTGAAAAACGGAATCGGCCGAAGTGTAGACGATCCAGTCCCCGGTCCGCATGTGCTCTGCGCCAAGAGCGTCGATGATCTCCGTCCCGCTCGCAACCTGGTTGCCCAGTATTCCACGCCCGGTGATTTCGGAAAAATGCGCCAGAACCTCGGCGGGAAATCCGTCCGGATATGTGGGGAACGGTCGCGTTATGTGAACTCCCGCGATCTCCCAGTGGCCGGCGGTGCTGTCCTTGCCCGCCGAAGCGGGGTTCATTCGTCCCCAGGCACCGAGCGCGTGATCTGTCGGCTCTACGCCGTCGATGATCGCCATGTTGCCCAGCCCGCATGCGGCGAGACTCGGCAGGTCGAGACCACCAAGCGCGGTGGCGATGTGGCCGAGCGTGTCGCTGCCCGCGTCGCCGTAGTCGGCGGCGTCGGGTGCATCACCGATTCCGACGCCGTCCAGCACGATGATCGCCGCGCGCTTCATCGAGTCGTTCCGCCCCACCGGCCGCGCAGCCGAGACGCGCGATTCACTCATCGATGTAGTAGCGGTCGAGCCGCGACCCGAG
This sequence comes from Gemmatimonadaceae bacterium, assembly GCA_035633115.1. NCBI lineage: Bacteria > Pseudomonadati > Gemmatimonadota > Gemmatimonadia > Gemmatimonadales > Gemmatimonadaceae > Gemmatimonadaceae bacterium. The sequence continues at coordinate 55,961 of DASQFN010000122.1, forward strand.
GCCGGTCATGAGCTCATAGTAGGACATCTCCGCCAGACCGCCGAGCTCACCGATGCCAATGTGCGGGCCGCTGCCAGCAGACCCGATCAGAGTGACCTCGTCGCCCGCCTGACACTCGGAATCGGTAACGTCGAGCATGATCATGTCCATCGTCACCAATCCGACTACTGGCAGCGTGCCATCCGGCGTGACGGCCCATCCACGATTGCTGAGCGATCGCGGATATCCGTCCGCATAACCCATCGGGATCGTCGCAATCCTCCGTCGTGACAGTGCCTCATAAGTCGCGTCGTAGCTCACGGTGTCACCTGGCTCTATCCAGCGCGTCTCGACGATTCGCGCGCGAACGTGCACAACCGGCTCCGGATCGAGCGCCGGCCCTGCGGCGCTCCCCACACCGTACAGGTAGATGCCCGGCCGAACAGCGTCCCATTCCGAGCGTCCGTGTCTGACGATTGCGGCGCTCGCGTCCGTATGCAGGCACGCGGGCCGCGCCGGGAGAGTGGCGATCGCTTCGCGAAAGCGCTGCTCCTGCTTCGCCATCGAGCCGTCATCGAGCTCGGCCGAATGGAAGTGCGTGAACGCCCCGGCCGGTGGATGTCGCTCGACGATCGCGCGAAGCGAACCTGTTTCGCGCCATTGAACTCCCGCGCGAGACATGCCTGTATCGATCGAGAGGTGCCACTCGCTGCGATCTCCCTCCTGGCACCATTTCTCGATCTCATCCGCGGTCCCCAGTGTCGGTGTCAGCGCGAGCTGGCGTGCTGCAGCGTATTCGTCCGTGAGCAGCGGTGTAAACACAATGAGTGGCCGCGTGATTCCCGCCCGCCTGAGCGCTCGCCCTTCGGCGATCGTGGCGATGCCGTACGCATACGGATCGAGTGCCTCCAGCGCTTTGGCCACAGGCTCGGCGCCAAGTCCGTAAGCGTCGGCTTTGATCATAGGTATGAGCGGGACGCCCGCGCGAGATTGGGCTGTGCGCGCGTTGCGCACAATCGCTCCGACGTCGACGTCCATCCACGCGCGGTCTGGTCTGTGGATCATTGGCGAGTCGAAGAGATGCCCTCTAGAATTCCATTCACAGCGCGCAATCTAGCAAAGCAGGAGCCGCATGCACGACAAGGTCACACTCAACGATGCCCTCGAGCTGATGCGCGATCTCCGGCGCCGATGCGAATGGGACGCGGCGCAGACTCACGAGTCGCTGCGACCGTATCTGATCGAAGAAGCGCACGAGCTCGACGAAGCGATCAGGAACGGCAGCTCGACATTGATGAAGGAAGAGCTCGGGGACCTGCTCCTGCAGGTTCTGTTTCATTCTGTAATCGCGGAAGAGCGCGGCGAATTCGGCGCGAACGAGGTCGCCCACGCGCTGATCACCAAGATGCGCGGCCGTCACCCGCATCTGTTCGACGGCGAAGGCGCGCGTGAGACGTGGGAGCGCATGAAGGCGAAGAAGCGCGAGTCGATTGCCGACGGTTTGCCTGCGTCGCTGCCACCATTGCACCGCGCGCACAGGCTGCAGGACAGGGCGGCGGGGCTGGGCTTCGACTGGCCGGATGTCAGCGGTCCGGCAGCCAAAGTGGAAGAGGAGCTTTCCGAAGTCCGCGAGCAGCTTGAAGGGCGCCCCGCGCTGGCTGCGGGTGCGGCGCCAACGCTAGATCCCGATCATGCCCTTCTTGAAGCCGAGCTCGGCGATCTGTTGTTCGCGTGCGTGAATCTTTGCCGGAAGGCCGGTGTCCACGCGTCGCTGGCGCTCGATCGCGCGAACTCGAAGTTCGAGCAGCGCTTCAGGAATATCGAGGCGATGTGCCGCGAGCGCGGCATCGAGATTGGCGAAGCGGGCCTCGAGCAGCTCGACGCGCTATGGGAAGAAACGAAAAGCGCCGAGTGAGATCAGGGTCGAAGGCGATTCATCATGCGCGGAAACGCGATGGTCTCGCGCAGGTGAGACACACCGCAGATCCAGGCGACGGTTCTCTCCAGCCCCAGGCCAAATCCCGCGTGCACGAACGTTCCGTATTTCCGTAAGTCGAGATACCAGTTATATGCCTCGAGCGGCAGGTTCTCTTCCTTGATTCGCTGGACCAGCTTGTCGTAGTCGTCCTCGCGCTGCGAGCCGCCAATTATTTCCCCGTACCCTTCGGGGGCGAGACAGTCGTTGCACAGCACCGTTCGCGGGTCGGCGGGGTTCTCCTTCATATAGAAGGCTTTTGCCTCTTTAGGGTAATTGAAAACGAACACCGGACGGTCGTATCCCTCGACGAGAAGCGTCTCGTCTTCCGCTCCCATGTCGTCACCCCACTGAATCGCGCTCCCCTTCGACTGAAGCGTATTGACCGCGTCGGAGTAATTGATGCGCGGAAAAGGCATCGTCACTGTCTCGAGTCTGCTCACGTCGCGCTCGAGCTCCTTGAGCTCGGGCATTCTTTTGTCGAGGCATCGCGCGACGAGATAGGAGATGAACTCCTCCTGGAGGCGCATGTTGTCGTCGGAATTATTGAATGCGACTTCCGGCTCGCACATCCAGAACTCCGTAAGGTGGCGCCGCGTCTTCGATTTCTCGGCGCGGAATGTCGGGCCGAAGCAGTAAATCCTGCCAAACGCCGCCGCGGCAGCCTCTCCGTATAGCTGGCCCGTCTGCGCGAGATACGCCGTGCCTTCGTCGAAGTACTCGGTGCCGAAGAGACCGCTGCGCTCGCCGATGGCAGCGGTAAGAATCGGTGTGTCGACGAGCAGAAAGTCGCGGTCGTGGAAAAAGTCGCGGATTCCCTGCTCTATCTCGTGGCGCAACCGCGCTATTGCACGCTGGCGCTCGCTCCGCAGCCAGAGATGCCGGTTGTCGAGGAGAAAGTCTACGCCGTGCTCCTTTGGCTGGATGGGATAGTCAGTCGGGCTCCGCCCAATGATGACGAGGTCCGACACGGCGAACTCGTAGCCGCCTGGAGCGCGGACGTCAGGGCGTACCGAACCCTGTACCTCGATCGTCGTTTCCTGGGTAAGCTCATCGAACCGTTCCCACGCCTCCGGTGCAAGACTACTTTTCACGAGTACGCACTGCACGGTGCCACTACCGTCGCGCATGACGATAAAGGCAACTTTACCGGATGAGCGCAGATGAGTCACCCAGCCTCGCAGCCGGACATCGTGTCCGGCATGAGCGCTGAGCTCGGCTATTCTTGGCGTTGGGAGGGGGGGAATCATTGCGGATGGGGTGGATACTGCGATTGCGCGGCAAGCTAGACCACGCCTATAGGGGTGTCAACAGCGTATGACGCTGCGAACCAGGCTTGGGCTCGGGATCGTATCGATCACGATAATTCTGCTTGTTCCGTTGCTGCTGGCGCTCCGATCGCTGGAGACGGTGCACGGAATTACGCGAAGCCTGCGCGATCGCGAGTTTGCCGGCTCGCTGCAGCTCGGCCGGTTCCGTCAGGTCACCGACGACATCAAACGAACCGAAGACGCGCTGTTGTTCGTGCATGACGAGGCCAGTCTCGCGCGCATGAAGCGCAATCTCGACGCGCTCGCGGCGATTGGCGATTCTCTCGACAGATACAAGCTCAGCCCACCAGGCGAGACTCGAACGGCAATTCTCGCGCTCCGGGCCGCAACCGACGCGGAATACGCTGCGGCCGCGGGAGGCAACAGCACTGCGGCGGAGGACATCTCGGCGCAGCGAACGCGGCCCGCGATGCAGACAATCGAGCGCATCATCGCTCAGACGGAAGCCAAGCTCCGTGAAGAAACGCGTGACAAGGCGCAGCAGACTGCGGAGGCCACCGTCGACGCACAGAGAACTGCCGCGGGCTCACTTGCAATCGCCCTTCTCCTGGCCACGCTGATCGCGATCTGGCTCACGCGCTCGATCAGCCGGCCTGTACACGACCTGGAAAAGGGAATGAGGGCGGTGGCGGACGGCGACTTCACGCACCGGCTTCCGATGGCGGAGAGCCGGTCCGACGAGTTCGGACGCCTTGCCGGCAGCTATCAGAGAATGGCATCACAGCTCGCTGAGCTCGACAAGCTAAAAGCCGAGTTCGTATCCGTCGCGTCTCACGAGCTGAAGACACCGATAAACGTGATCGTCGGCTATCTGGAGCTCCTTCAGGAGAACATTTACGGTGAGCTGAATCCGAAGCAGCGCGAGATCTGTGTCACGCTCGGAAAACAGGCACAGACACTGACACGCCTCGTGAAGCGCCTGCTCGATATCAGCAGGTTCGAAGCTGGCGGCGGAAAGCTCGAGCGTCGGCAGATAGGCCTCGACAGGTTCCTCCACGCGTTCGAGTCGTCGTTCCAGGTTCTGGCGCTTCAGAGGGAGATTTCATTCCGCGTTGTTCGAGGGGACGATCTGCCCGGGCACGTGCTGTGGGACGAGGATCGCATAAACGAGGTGCTGGGTAACCTTCTCTCGAATGCGTTCAAGTTCACGGATCGTGGTGGAACCGTCGAGCTCGCCGTCGAGGGCGTGGACAACGAGGTTTCGATCACAGTGAGGGATTCCGGCGCCGGTATCCCGCCGGAGCAGCTTCCACATATCTTCGAGAAGTTCTACCAGGCGAACAACCAGGCTCAGTCCTCCGCGCGCGGAACGGGTTTAGGCTTGGCGATTGCAAGGGAAATAGTCGAAGCCCACGGAGGAACTATTTCGGTATCGAGCAGTATCGGCGTTGGTACCACGTTCACGATCACACTGCCTGTCCGGGCCGTGGTGACGCGCAGAACACCGTTCCGCCGCACGCCCCCCGTCGTGGAGGAAGTCGCTTGAACCGAAGAGCTTTGGCTGCTATCGCACTTGTCGTTGCAGGCTGTGGCGGGTCGCGGGCGCCAGCGCCACCCGCACTCGCAGTGGCGTTTGCGGCTACGATCGAGCAGGCCCGCCAGCGGGTCGAAGCTGGAGACTATCCGGCAGCGGACCGAATCCTGTCGGACTACGCCTTGCGAAACCAGGGCACTCAGGAAGCGCGCGAAATTTCATTCTGGCGCGCCATGTATATCGTCGATCCCGCAAACCGCACCGCCTCGGTGGCCCAGGGCATCCGCGCGCTCGACATCTATCTCGCAAGCGACGGCGCGATCTGGTACCGGCCACAAGCCGAGGTTCTGCGACGAACCGCTCTGGTGCTTCAGTCGGTGCGCCAGGCGGCGGTGCCGAAGCAGGTGAACGGTCGCGATACTGTCTACATCTCGCGCGAAGAGGAAACTGCCGCGCTGCGCGATCAGCTCGCCAGGGCCAATGCCGAGCTCGAGCGAATCAAGAAGCGCCTCGCGAATCCTGGCCGCTAACGCATACCGCTTCTTCACTGTCAGTGAAGAAGCGGCTTTATCCGACGCGGAATAGCTGCAACGCCCGCGAGTAGCGGGAGGAAAGAACTCGGCGGATTCCCTCATTCGCTCGAGATTCAAGCTCCGGATCCTCTGCCAGGAGCCGCTCGGCTTGCTCTCTCGCGACAATGTTCAATGCTTCGTCGCGAATTGGATCGGCGACTCTGAACGACGGTAATCCGCTCTGCTCTTCTCCGAAGAGATTCCCCATGCCGCGAATCCGAAGGTCCGCTCGCGCAATCTCGAATCCGTCCTCGGTCCCGGCGAAAATCCGCAGCCGCTCCGCCGAGTCGGGACCGTAGTCGCCGAGAAGGATGCAGTACGATGCTTCGGCCCCGCGGCCGACGCGTCCGCGGAGCTGATGCAGCTGCGACAATCCGAACCGCTCGGGATGCTCGATCAGCACGACCGTCGCATTCGGGACGTCGATGCCGACCTCGATTACTGTCGTCGCCACGAGAACATCTATCAACCCATCGCGGAACGCGCGCATCGTCGCGTCGCGCTCCGTCGTTGAAATCCGCCCGTGCAGGAGCGCAACGAGCTTCCCCGCAAACGGGCCCTCGGAGAGCCGCTGAAACATGGTTGTTGCGGCTTTGAGATCGATCTTCTCGGACTCCTCGATCACCGGATATACGACGTACGCCTGCCTGCCTTCGTCGGTCGCGCGCCGCACGAACTCGAGAACCTTGTCGCGTCCCTTTTCGGGCCTGATGACCGTCGTGACCGGCTGCCGTCCAGCCGGCCGCTCGTCGAGCGTGCTGACGTCCAGATCGCCGTAAACCGTGAGAGCGAGGGAACGGGGTATCGGCGTCGCACTCATCAGGAGGACGTCGGGCCGCTCGCCCTTCGCTGCAAGCAGGGCGCGATGCTCGACGCCGAACCGGTGCTGCTCGTCGATCAGAGCAAATCCAAGACGGCCAAACGACGTGCTCTCCTGAACCAGGGCATGTGTGCCGATGACGAGTGCGGGCGCTGTCGAACCGATTACTCGCGCCGCGCGCGACCTGTCGCGTGTCGTCATGCCTCCTGTCAACAGGAGCGGTTGAATCTCGAGAGGAGCAAGGAGCCGCGAGAGCGTTCCGTAGTGCTGCTCGACGAGAAGCTCGGTGGGGGCCATGATGGCCGCCTGGTATCCATTTTCCATCGCAAGCAGCGCCGCAAAGAGCCCGACAATTGTCTTTCCGCTGCCGACATCGCCCTGCAGCAGCCGATGCATCTTCCGGTCGCTGCACATGTCGACAAAGATCTCGCGGATTGCCCTGTTCTGCGCCGCGGTGAGACGGTACGGAAGATTTTTCTTGAGACTGCTCGTCAGGTCGCGGCGGTTGCGAAACGCAATGCCGCTCCGTGCTGCGCGCGCGAGAGCATTACCGCGACGATGGAGGATATGGACGAAGAGCAGCTCCTCGAACGCCAGCCGCGCCCGGCCGCGCATTGCTTCGGCAATCGACTTCGGGCGATGAACCATGCTGAGCGCTTCCGCGAGCGGCGGCACCGAGGCCGCCCGAAGGATTTCAGCGGGTAGATACTCGCTTACCGAGCGCAGCAACGCATCGAGCTGCGCATCGATTATCCCCCTGATGACTTTGAACGAGAGGCCTTCAGTCGCGGGGTAAACGGAGAGAACGCGACCTTCGATGAGGTCGCCGGTCTCCTGGCCAAGGTTCACGTGCTCGCGCGGCTGGAGCTGCCGTCCGTGAAAAAACCGGACGGTGCCGGTGAGGAGCAGCGTGTCGTCTTTCGCGATAGTGCGGTCTAGGAAAGGCTGGCCAGGCCACGCGGCCTCGATGATGCCTGTATCGTCGCGGACGACAGCCTGAAATATTCGCAGCCGTCGGCGCGTTGGAATAATCCCCTTGGATACGACACGGCCGATGATGGTCGCATCCATGCCGGGCTCGAGCGATGCAATCGGGCTCACCGTGCTCGCGTCCTCGTAGCGGTGCGGGACATGAAAGAGAAGGTCGCGCGCCGTGACAATCCCGAGCCTGCGAAGCGCCTCGGCGCGCCTCGGGCCGACGCCCTTGAGATACGTGACAGGCATGTCGAGGTACAGCTTGCCGGACGGCTCCGTCCGCCGCTCACCCTCGCTCAATCGTTAACCCTCTACGAGCTCGCGCGCGAACGCCACAGGGTTGAATGGCTCGATGTCCGCGATCGTCTCGCCGGTGCCGATGAACTTCACCGGAACGCCGAGCTCTTCGCGCACGGCGAGAACGATTCCTCCCCTGGCAGTTCCGTCGAGCTTGGTCATCACGAGCCCGGTAATGGGAATCGCGGCCGCGAAGGTGCGCGCCTGGGCTACGGCGTTCTGTCCTATAGTAGCGTCGAGCACGAGCAGCGTCTCGTGCGGCGCACCGGGAACACGCTTGCCGATGACGCGATGAATCTTCTTCAGCTCGTCCATGAGATTCGAGCTGGTGTGGAGCCTGCCTGCGGTGTCGACTATCACCACGTCGCTGCCGTACGTAACCCCCGCGTCGATGGCGTTGAATGCAACCGACGCCGGGTCGCTTCCGGCTTTGCTACCGACGAACCGCGCGCCGCTGCGCTCGGCCCACATTCGGAGCTGGTCGATCGCTCCCGCGCGAAACGTATCCGCGGCGCCTACCAGCGCAGTTCGCCCCCGCGCTGCCATCAGCGCGGACAGCTTTCCTATGAATGTCGTCTTGCCAGCACCGTTCACTCCGACAACAAGAATGACCGTTGGCTTTGTGGACGCGAACTGCAGCGACGTGTCGTCTCCGTCGGCGCCGAGAGATCGCGCGACGGCCTCCTCGAGTGCGGAGAGGAACTCCTCCTGGGTTTTGATGGTCCCCCGCTTCGCTTGCTGCTCGACGTTCTCGACGAGACGCATGCTGGTCGCCACTCCAAAATCGGCCTCGATGAGAACCTCCTCCAGCTTCTCGAGCGAGCCCTGAATCACACCGGCCTGCGTGAAGAAGCTGACGTCGGTCATCGCAACGTCTCTTACGCGCTGCCACAGCGAGCGACGCGGGGTATCGTCTGCCCGGCGAAGAATTCGGGACATCGATTTCAGCGGATAGAGGGCATAGGGACGAACACTACAACAACCTCAGGCTGGCTGGGAGCCGCCAATCGACAGACTTGGACCGATCCATCCCTCTCGTCATCGGAACTTTTCGAAAACAAAAAGAGCGCGAATCATCGCGCTCACCCCCGCGCTCCTTGCGCGGTAAACCAGCCAGCTGAGGCTTCGCTAGTTCGTGCTTCCGACAGGCGCCTCGAACGATGCCACCGTGCGCGACCGCATGCGGTTGAACAAGCCACGCTCGGATGAGGCAATGGGCATTCCACCCTGCATTTTGAGCGCCACACGCGGATCGCGCTGAACGCCGCCGACGAGAACCTCGAAATGAAGATGCGGACCCGTTGCGAGCCCGCTCTTGCCGACGTAGCCGATCGTGCTTCCAATCGCCACACGCGACCCTCCGCGCACACCGCGCGCAAATCCGCGGAGGTGACCGTACCGGCTCACGAATCCGTTGCGGTGTCGGATGTCGATGACGTTTCCGTATCCACCCTTTCTGCCGGCAAAAATCACGACCCCGTCGCCGACCGATCTGACGGGAGTTCCCATGGCTGCTGCGTAGTCGGTGCCCTTGTGACGCCGCCAGATGCCGAGCACCGGATGGCGCCGCCCGCCGAAAATGCTGGAAATCCTGCGGAACGAGACCGGCGCGCGGAGAAACGCAGCGCGAAGAGACTTACCCGTTGCATCGAAGTACTCACCATTCGAGCCCGAGCCCTTGAACAGAATCGCCTCGACCTCGTTGCCGGAAAGCGCGAGGCGTGCACCGAGGATCTTGTTCACCAGAATTGCACCGTTCGGCTGCTGGAGCCGCTCGACGAGAACGTCGAACTTGTCGCCGTACTGCAGGTCCCTGCTCATGTCAACGCGATACTCGAAGATGTCGGCCAGCGAGTATGCAAGCTCAGCGCGCTCTGAGCGGGATAGACCGGACGCCGGTGAGCGGTCGAGCGCGGAAGACAGGTTGGAGTGAATCACGCCACTCACGGTGACGGTATCGATCTTCGCTACAGTCGACGCGAGGACGACGACGGGCGCGACCTCGACTCCGGCCGGCGGCAACGAAGCTGCGACGGGCTGCGTGGGGGCAAATAGCGTGAACGGTCTGTCATTCGACGTCGACGCGATGGGCGGCGTCATCCGCAGTGCGAAGAACGTGAACAGCCCAACGAATGAATACGTAATGACCCGCGCTGTGCGGATGGTCAATCCATCTGCCTCCGAATGAAGGTCGGGATTTCCATGTCGCTGAGATCCTGGCCTTGGCCGTCCTGCTTATCCAATGACGGCGGAGAGGGCATGGGGGTCACTTTGCGGGGAATATCGGGAGGCGGAGTGCCGCGAGGCTGAATGACCGGCCGGGTGGTAGTGCGCTGAATGGGCAGCTGAATGACCGGAGTCCCGCGCGGCATGGTGTTTGTCGAGGTCGCCGATGGAGTGAAGCCGGTCACCGGTGCCGGGTTCTTGTCAAAGCCGGTCGCGATGACGGTGACTCGACACTCGCCCTGCATCGCCTTCTCGTTGACTGTGCCGAAAATGATCTCGGCATCCTCGCCGACGGCGTCCTTCACGATCTCGACAATCTGGTGCACATCACCAAGCGTGAGATCGTCGCCCCCCGTGATGTTGACGAGGACGCCCGTTGCCCCGGAAACGGAGACGTTGTCGAGAAGCGGGCTCGCGATCGCCTGCTGCGCCGCATCCGTCGCTCGATTCTCGCCGCGTCCGACACCAGTCCCCATAAGCGCCGAGCCGCCCTCCTGCATCACGGTGCGAACATCGGCAAAATCGACGTTGACGAGTCCAGTCACCGTGATCAAAGTGGAAATGCCCTGCGTTGCGTGAAGCAACACTTCGTCGGCCTTCTTCAGCGCGTCATGGAATGGAATTCCCTTCCCGACGACGGCAAGCAGCCGTTCGTTCGGAACGACAATCATCGTGTCAACGTGCTTTCGCATCTCGGTGATGCCGAGCTCGGCCTGGCGCAGACGCTTTCGACCTTCGAAGAGGAAAGGGCGAGTGACGATTCCAACCGTGAGGGCGCCCGCAGCGCGCGCCAGCTCGCATACCGTCGGCGCAGCGCCCGTGCCGGTTCCACCACCCATCCCGCAGGTGACGAATACGAGGTCCGCATTGGTCAGCACGCGGGACACCTCGTCCCTGTTCTCCTCCACGGCCTGCTTGCCGATCTCGGGACGAGCGCCTGCGCCAAGACCACGGGTTAGCTTCTTACCTATCTGTATCTTCACGTCGGACTTCGAGTTGAGCAGTGCCTGAGCGTCGGTATTTATCGATATGAACTCCACCCCGGAGAGGCGCTCCTCGATCATCCGGTTGACTGCATTGCCGCCGCCGCCGCCAATCCCGACGACCTTCATGCGAGCGTTTTGAGACGTGCTCTCCTCGAACTCGAAATTCATCTGGCGGGGACTCCGGGAGGGTGCCTTGAGGTGGGAAAAACGAACGCCAATATATACGCGTTTCCCAAAACCATCCAATAGAAAATCGGATGGGCTCCCAGGAATTCGGAGTTGAACGCGGAAATCGTGGATTCCCACAACAATGGGAATCCCGACAGCTTTATGATGTGGAAAAACTCAAGCCGCGACCGCGTCGAGAGTTGCGCTCGGCTGAGGCGCTAGAAAAAGTCCTGAAGCCAGGTCTTTACGCGCTGGGCGAGGCGATCCACGTTGGGCGAGGCCAGCGGTCGGCGCTTACCCGCCGCTGAAGCACCAGCCAGCGCAACCCTGTTGGCGCCGTAAAGAGCCAGTCCGACGACGGTCGAAAACCGGGGCGCGTCAACTGAATCGGCCAGGCCACCAATGTGCTCCGCAGGCTGGCCGATCCTCACACCAGTCCCGAAAACATCGGTCGCCAGCGCGGCAACACCCTCCATTGCCGCTGCTCCGCCCGTGATAACCACTCCACCGCTCAGCCTGTTGGCGTATCCGGCCCGCTCGATCTCCTGATGAACCAGGTAGAAAATCTCGTCTATGCGTTGGTGAATGATGTGAGCAAGAACTTCGCGGGCTACATGGCGCTGTCCCTGCGCGACCGTGCTCGGGAGCTCGATCATCTCGTCGGGGTCGATCATCGGCTCGTATGCGCAGCCGTAGCGCTCCTTCACGCGCTCGGCATCTGCCTGCGTCAGGCCAATCCCCTGCACGATGTCGTTCGTGACATTGCTGCCACCGAAGTTCACCGTCGCCAGATGCCTGATCTTACCCTCGTGAAAGATCGCGACGTCGGTTGTCCCTGCTCCCATCTCAACGAGTGCAACCCCGAGCTCCTTTTCATCCTCGGTCAGAACTGCGAGGGCACTGGCGAGTGGCTCGAGCACGAGCTCCTTTACGGAATAGCCCGCACGCTCGACTGACTTGCGGAGATTCGTCGCCGGCGAGCTGCCGATCGTCACGAGATACATCTCCGTCTCCAGGCGCGTGCCCACCATTCCGATGGGATCGCGTATTCCCTGGTTCTTGTCGACGGTGTACTCCTGCGGGATCGCGTGAAGCAGCTCGCGATCCTGGGGCACCGGCTGCGCACGAGCAACTTCGTTTGCGCGGTTCACGTCTGCCTTCGATATCTCCTCGCCGTTGACGGCGACGATTCCCTTGCTCGTCATCGCGCGCACATGCTCGCCGGCGATTCCCGCATAAATCGACTCGATCTTCGTGCCCGCCATCCGCTCTGCATCTTCGACGGCTTTCTTGATCGACCGCGTGGTTTCCTCGATGTCCGATACAATTCCGCGCCTCAACCCGGTCGTTCGTGCCTGACCGACGCCCAGAACTTTGAGCGTGGGCTGACGGTGACTTTCACCGACAGCTTCGGCAATCACGACGGTGGTTTTTGCCGAGCCGATATCGAGCCCGGCGATGACGCGTTCCTGAATCATTGCAGCCTTGCGATAACCTGATCGCGGTAACGAAGATCTAGCTCGGCGACACGGGAACCGCGCCGTCGCAGGTCTAATTCCACGGGAAAGATATCGGTCAAGCGGGTTGCGGACACCCCCAGCCGCGCGCGAACCCGGAGCATCCGCGGACCGCTCACTGCGACTGACGTTGCGGTGTCGCTGTTGATGACAGTGGAATCGCCTGGCGTGGACGGCCGCGAAGGTTGCAGCACCGGCGGCGATTCCGGAGCGTTCGACGTGAGAAGAATGACGACGTCGTCCGATGCATCACGGTACACTTCGCTGATGCGGCGATAGAGGACGGAATGGCGCGCCCGAACATCGCCGAGCATGCGGATCAGGCCCGGATCGCGCTGATTGGAGATGGGCAAGTCGAGCGCTTCACGGGCCGGGTCGATCGGAAGTGAGCGCCCTGTTGAATCCACCACCTCGAGCCCGCGCGCTCCCGGCACGAGTGCCACCGGCGGATTCTCCCTCACTTTCACCACAAGGGTTCCAGGCAGCTTTCTCGAGACGGAGACATCAGCGACCTGGGGCAACGCGCGAACGCGGTCCTCGAGGGGCGCCGGATCGTCCCACACGGAATGCACGGTGTCTATCGCGAGCCGCGCGACCACCGTGTCAGCCGAGAGGTACCGCGTGCCCTCCACTGTCACCCGGCTGACGCGGAAAAAGGCAAGCTTCGAAGCGCCGCGACGCGCGAGCCAGGGAGTCGGCGCGAGCAGCACCAGCAGCAGTATCACTACCGCGATTCTCCACCTTTTTCGCGGGCGAGGCTTGCTGATCTCGGTGAGATCCAGCGGCGCCGGACTCACTTTTTGCCGAGGCGCTGGCGGAGCTCTGCACCCGTTCGCGTGATGTCACCCGCGCCGACGGTGAGAACGACGTCTCCTTCGCGCGCGTGCGTGGCAATCGCGTCGGCAAGCTCGGAGCGCGGTCCTTCCCAGTCCGGGCCGCGGCCGTTCGTCAGCATCGATTCGGAGATCAGCCCGGCGGTGACGCCGGCGATGGGCTGCTCGCGCGCCGGATAGAGATCGCAAAGGTAGACGACGTCGGCCAGACCGAGGGCGTTTGCGAATTCGCGGTGGAAATCGCGCGTCCGTGAATAGAGATGGGGCTGGAACGCAACGATTATTCTGCGCTCGGGGAATGCCGCACGAGCCGCCTGCAGCGTGGCTTCGATCTCCGTCGGGTGATGCGCGTAGTCGTCGACCAGTGTGACGCCGGCGAAGTCGCCCAGAATCTGGAACCGACGCTCAACACCGGTGAAGGCCTCGAGGCCCGCACGCATCGCTTCGAGCGTGGTGCCAAGCGCAATTCCCGACGCAATCGCCGCGAGAGCGTTGCGAATGTTGTGCATTCCCGGCACGCGCAGCGCAACCGCGCCGAGCTCCTCGTCGTCATAGCGGACGCTGAACGCCGACCCGCCGTTTCGCGATTCGACATTCGATCCAACCAGTCGCGCGTCCGATGACTCGATGCCGTAGCGAATGATTTCGGCGCTGCTGGGAACTGGGAGCGTTGTCGCTCCAGGGTCGTCAGCGCACAGAACAATGACGTTTGCTCCCCGCGCGAACCGGGCGAATGCGTCGCGGATCTCGCCTAGTCCACCGGGATAGATATCGAGGTGATCCTCCTCGACGTTCGTGACCACGGCGATCGTCGGCGACAAGGCGTGAAAGGAGCGGTCGTACTCATCAGCTTCGACGACGAACAGCCTGTCCGAGCCGGAGATGAGATTTCCGTTCCACGCTCCGACTCTTCCGCCGGCGAGACCCGTTGGATCCAGTCCGGCAGAGCGAAGCGCTTCAGTGGTCATCACTGTGGTCGTCGTCTTTCCGTGAGTGCCGGCGACCGCGACGAGCTGCCCGCCCGATACCGCGCGTCCAAGAGCCTCCGCGCGGCGGGTAACGGGTATGCCCAGCTCTTTCGCGCGCTCGAGCTCAGGGTGATCACGCCGCACCGCGGACGTGACGACGACCTCGGAGGCGCCAGTGACATGAGCCGGATCGTGCCCTTCGAAGAGCTCGATACCAAGGCCTCTCAGATCGTCCGCTGTTGCGAGGGTCGCGTCGCACCCCGTAACGGGATAACCGCGCTTCACGAACAGCTCAGCCAGCGCGCTCATTCCTGCGCCGGCGATGCCGACGAAATGAATCGGGCCTGTCCTGGCCGGCAACGGGTCTTTCACATCCACGGGGCACATCTCACACGAAGGTAGCTCATCGAGTGACTGTCTCGCCGGCGCCGATCATGTCGAGTATGTGGCGGGCGATATCCTCGGCTGCCTTTGGGCGAGCGCGACTCGCTGCTGCAGCGCTGCGCTCCGCCAGCGCTGTCGGATTTATTACGAGAGTGCGGACGGCGTGATCGAGGCGCTCGGCCGTCAGCTCGGTCTGAGGAATGAGCTCCGCCGCACCGGCCGCAGCGAGCGCCTTCGCGTTTGCTGTTTGGTGGTCGGCTGCGGCAGTCGGGAGCGGGACCACGATTGGCGGAATGGCCCACGCGCAAAGCTCTGCCGTAGCCATGGCTCCTCCGCGACTGAGCGCAAAATCGGCCGCCGCGTATGCTTTCGCTATCGGCGCCAGGTACGGACGGACTCGCACGCGCTCGCTCTCCAGACTGGCAAATTCGCTGTAGCTTCGCTCGCCCGTCGCCCAGATGATGAATACCTCCTTAATCGCATCCGGCGAGTGCAGCCAGCGCGCCACCGTTTCATTTATCGCCTTCGCACCCTGGCTCCCGCCGTAAACCAGCATCACGCTTCCTCCCTCTTCCGGAAAGCCCCATTCCGCTCTCGCCACCCGGCGGTCCGGGAGCGGAGCAGGCGGTGGCTCGATCGGATTGCCAGTATCAAATATCTGGGTGCGACTGCCGGGCGAGAGGTGGCGGCTGGCTTCAGGAAATCCGTTGTGTACCTGCCGCGCAAAGCGGCTGAAGAAGCGCGTCGTCAGTCCGGGAAAACTGTTCTGCTCCTGAATCGCGATCGGCCTTCGATGAACGACGCCGTGAGCGAGGGCAATGCCCGACGCGTACCCCCCCGTGCCAACTATGCACGCCGGTGTGGACGCGGCCGAAATCCGGGAGACGCTTCGCCACGCGCTCACGGCGCCCCTCACGGTTCGCCAGTTCAGCCACGGCTGCGAGCGATACAGAGGATGCAGGTCCAGAAGCTCGTGGGGAAATTCAGTAGTGGGCAGCACCTGTCGCTCGATTCCGCGCATGGCTCCAATAAAGAACGGCTCGACGCGAGGATCGAGCCTGCGCATTGCGCGCGCGATTGCAAGGCCGGGATAAAGATGTCCGCCGGTGCCGCCACCGGCGAAAAGGATTCGCACTCCTACGCCCGGCCCATGACGAATGAGGGATCGGTCGCCCGCCCGCCGATGATCTTTTCTCGTGTGCTCCCGATGTTCACGAGGATGCCTGTCATCAGCATCGACAGCACGAGGTTGGAGCGGCCGTAGGAGATGAAAGGCAGCGTGAGGCCCGTTGTCGGCAGCAGCCCAATAGCGACGCCGATATGCAGGTAAGCGGTTAGAACTACAGTTGTAGTTATTCCAATCGCCACCAGCTGCAGAAACTTCGACCTCGCCGCTCTGGCAATCCGGAATCCAAGCACTACGTAGAGGGCGAACATCAGAATGACGAACGCAAGCCCGACGAATCCTCGTTCCTCGCCGATGTTCGCTGCAATGAAGTCGTCGTACGCCAGAGGCAAGAAACCGTACTGCTGCCTCCCCTGCCCGAACCCAACTCCGAACAACCCGCCCGACCCGACCGCAATCAGCGACTGTTTGAGCTGATAGTCGACATGAGGCGCCGCGGATCCTGGATCGAGAAACGCCATCATGCGAAGCAACGCGTAGTTGAGTCGCTGAACCTGCGACCACAGTAGGGGAATTGCGATGATCGCGAGCACAACGACGTGTCCGATTCTCACTCCGCCGGCAAAGAGGATGATCCCCATGATGAGTGTGTACGTCATGGCGACCGACAGATCGGGCTCGAGCGCCACGAGAATATCGAGGACGCCGACGACGAGAAGAAAAGGGAGCAGGCCCTTGGTGAGTCCCTGCAGCGCGTCACCCTTCTTTACGACGAGCATCGCCGTCCACACGATCACCGCGATCTTGCCGAGCTCGGATGGCTGGAGTGATGCACCCACGAGAAATCGCCGAGAGCCGTTCATGCGGGGCGCAATCGATTCGGTGAAAGGCAGGATCACGACGATCAGCAGCACGATCGACAGAATCATCACCGGCCAGGCCCACCGATACCACTGCTCGGCGTCGATCTTGGCAAAAATCGCGAAGACCACCATGCCGGCCGCAACCCCGGCCAGCTGCTTCAGAAAGAACGCGGCACCGCTCTGGCCGGACTGCTGAGCAACCATCGCGCTCGCGCTGTACACGGTCCCCAGGCCCAACGCGAGAAGAGCCAGCGTTACGAGGACCAGCAGGCGGCCCTCGACGCTCATGTTCCATCTGTACCGGATGTCCGCTACTGCTTCAGCCATCTATTTCTCCGCCGCGAGCTCCCTGAAGCGAGCCCCCCGCTCCTCGTAGTTCCTGAACATATCGTAGCTCGAGCAGGCGGGCGACAACAGAATTGCATCACCGGGTGTCGCGAGCTCGCGTGCTCGTCGGATCACTTCCTCGAAGTCTGCATCGACCCTCTGAAGCGGAACTATCCCGCTTAGATCCTTCTCCACCTCCGCGCCAGCCTCTCCGTACGCAACGACATGCTTCACGTTTTTTCTGATTGCGGCACTGAGAGATGTATATGGCTCCCCCTTGTGTCGACCACCGAGCAGGAGAATCGTCGGGCGGCGCATCCCTTCCACCGCGACACGAGTCGAGCTGACGTTCGTGGCCTTGGAGTCGTTGATCCACTGAACTCCCCCGAACTCGCCGACGATCTCCAACCTGTGGGACAGCGGGCGAAAGGCGGCGAGCGCTGCGCGGATCCGTTCACGCGCCTCGAGACTCTGAAAACCCTCATCAGCCACATGCACGGCGAGCGCGGCTGCAAGCGCATTAGCGACGTTGTGGTCGCCGAGCAGGCCGAGCTCGTTCCGCTCCATCAGCACGTTACCGTACAGCATCAATTTTCCTGTTGCCGGATCGAAGCATGCCTCGGATCGCCTTTCGAGCGAGAAGCCATACTTGCTGCCGGAGACCTCGGCCGTCATCGCCTGTACGCGATCGTCGTCGGCGTTCACGACCCAGCGACTGCTCTCTCCCGCGTTTGCGAAGAGAAGCGCCTTGTCCGCGTAGTACTCGGCTTCGCCCGCGTATCGATCGAGATGATCGGGACTCAGGTTCGTGAGAACTCCGACTGTGGGCGCAAGACTTGGCGTGTCGTGCAATTGAAACGACGACATCTCGAGTGCGATCCACTCGGGCTGAGGGTTGCGCAGCGCAATCTCCGTGAGCGGCGTGCCAATGTTGCCGCCGTCCTCGGCATCGACACCCAGCCCTCGCAGAATGTGTCCGACGAGGGCAGTGGTGGTAGTCTTCCCGTTTGTGCCCGTGACAGCGACGATTTTCGCGGATGTCAGGTGCCGCAGGGCGATCTCGATCTCGCTCACAATCGGAACGCGCGCGTCGCTGGCTGCACGAAGGGGCGGCGCCTCGGGAGGTATCCCCGGGCTCACAACGACGAGCGATGCGCTGGCGATTCGTTCCAGGTCATGCAACCCTGAAACCGCGTCGGCCCCGAGCGCCTTGAGCTTCTCGGCGTTCTCCGACGCCGCGCTCGAGGCGCCCGAGTCCGAGGCATATACGCGTCGTCCTTCGGACAGCAGCAATCGCGTGACGGCGGTTCCGCTTTTTCCCAGCCCAAGAACGGCTATCTCGCCGCCGGGCGGAGCTTCTTCCGTCATCTCAACTTGAGCGTGCTCAGCGCAACGAACGCGCAAAGAATTCCGAGGATCCAGAAGCGCACCACGACCTGTGCCTCATCCCACCCGCCTCTCTCGAAATGATGATGGAGCGGCGCCGTTCGAAACACTCGATGCTCGTCCGCGTAGGGCCTCCCGTGACGCGCCTTGTGAACCTTGTACGTCACACGCTGGATGATGACCGAGAGCATTTCCGCGACGAACACTCCGCCGACCAGAACGAGCAGAAACTCCGACTTGAGGAGTATCGCGACAACTCCGAGCGCTCCCCCCAGGGCGAGCGAGCCGGTGTCGCCCATGAAAACCTGCGCCGGGTGCGCGTTGAACCACAGGAATCCTATACATGCTCCCATCACCGCCGCGCAGAAAACGGTGAGCTCTCCCGCGCCGCGGAGATAATAGACCTGCAGGTACGCCGACGCATCGATGCGCCCGACGACATACGCGAAAATCGCAAGCGTCGCCACGGCGATCGCTACGAGGCCCGCCGCCAGTCCGTCGAGACCATCGGTGACGTTCACCGCGTTGCTCGTGCCGGTCAGCACGAAAGTGACGAAAAGAACGTAGAGCCAGCCGAGCGCGGCAGTGGCCGGAACGATCAGGATGTACTTGTAAAACGGGAGCGTGGTCGAAGCCCCCGGCAGCGTAGACAGCGGATACTTCCATATGAACCAGCCGAGCGCGAAGCCGATGGTTATCTGGCCTATGAGCTTGTAGCTCTCGATGAGTCCCGTGTTTTTAATTCCGCGCTGCCGCTGCTTCAGCTTCAGATAATCGTCGGTGAACCCGATGAATCCCATCCACAGCATGACGACCATTGCCAGCAGGACATACTCATTGGTCAGCTTAGCCCAGAGAAAAGTCGGGATGAGCGTCGCGGTCAGGACGATCAGGCCGCCCATCGTCGGCGTGCGCTTCTTCTCGCGGTGACTGTCCGGCGTTCCCTCGCGAATCACCTGATGCAGGCGCATGCGGCGGAGGCGCCGGATGATGATCGGGCCGACTATGAATGACACCAGCAGCGCGGTGACCGCCGCGCCGGCTGCCCGAAACGAGATGTAGTTGAAGATGCGGAGAAAACCGAAATCCTTTACGAAGGGAATCAGGAGATAGTTGAGCACTATTGCGTCGCCCAGGTAGTGAGATGTGGAACGAGCTGCTCCAGCTGAACCCCTCGCGAAGCTTTCAATAGAATAACCGCATCCGGCTCGAGTCGCGGCGCCAGAAGCGGCCAAAGCTCTTCAACCGAGCGTGCCGTGATCACGCGTTCGTCCGCGGGGCGGACGCGCTGAAGCGACTCGGCAAAATCTCCCACGCCGGCCACTACCTGAGCACCTGAATCCAGCGCCAGACGACTGATGTCGTCGTGACATTTGTCCGAAGCCGCGCCGAGCTCCCGCATCGTTCCCAGCACGATCACACGCTGCCTTCCGTCTCCAACGCCGCTCAGGAGCCCGATGGCCGCTCTCGTGGAGCCCGGGTTCGCGTTGTATGTGTCGTTTATCAGTGTCGCCCGCCCTAGCGTCTCCCAGGCGACGCGCATCTTCGGCGCAGGCATACGCGCAATTCCGGCCGCCATCGCCTGGTGCGTCACGCCGCAAACATCACCGACTGCAATCGCCAGCATCGTGTTCTCGAGGTTGTGCAGGCCTCTGAGCGGCGGGCTCACCGAAACCCCGTTCAGCTCGATCGTGCCCCGCCCGTCGGCGTGGAGTTTCCACGCGCGCGGTCTCACATCACCCAGCTCCAGACCGGCGATCACGACACGCTCCGCTTTTCCTTTCGCGGCTTCGCCAATCTCCGGCTGACTTGCCGGTGCGATCCCAACCGCAACGCCGTCGTAACACGCGGTTTCTTCCCGCAGCACACCGGCCAGATCGCCGAGCCCCTCGAGATGTTCTTCCGCAACGGACGTCACGACCGAGATCTCGGGTCTCGCAATCTCGCGCAGTATTGCAACCTCGCCGGGTATATTCGTTCCGAGCTCGATCACGGCAAGCTCTGCTTCAACCGGAGTCGCCAACAGCGTGAGCGGGACGCCGATCCTGTTGTTCAGGTTGCCGGTCGTCGCGTGGACGCGAATCTCTTCGCCCAGTGCTGCCCGGATCAGATCCTTCGTCGTCGTCTTGCCATTGCTTCCGGCGACCGCCACGACTGTTCTGCCCCAGGCCTTCCTCCAATAGCTCGCGAGCGCGCCGAGCGCCACCAGTGTGTCTGCGACCTGGAATACCGGAACGCCGAGGATCCCAAGCGGACGACTGCTCGACACGACGACGGCGGCTGCGCCAGCCGCTACTGCCGACTCCAGATAATCGTGTCCGTCGAAGCGCTCGCCGCGGAGAGCGACGAAAAGCTGCCCTGCCTGGATTGATCGAGTGTCGGTGGTGACTCCGGCGAGTGCAAGAGGGCCACGCGGAAGCGAAACGTTGGAACAATGCTCGAGCGCGGCCGCCACGCGGTCAAGCGTCCAGAAGAGTGAGCTCAATGTGATGTCAGCAGCTCACGGACGATTTCCTTCTCGTCGAACGGCGCCTTTGTCGTCCCGCGAATCTGGTATGTCTCGTGTCCTTTTCCCGCCAGCAGAACCACATCGCCGGGCCGCGCCTGCTTCAGCGCGTGCGCAATCGCCGCGCGGCGGTTCTCGATTCGCTCGTGATCCTTGCGAGTCATTCCCGCTTCGATGTCGTCGAGTATCCGTTCGGGGTCTTCGGTTCGCGGATTGTCGCTTGTGACGATTACCACATCCGCTCCTTCCTCAGCCGCTCTCCCCATTTCGGGACGCTTCCCGCGATCGCGGTCGCCACCGCATCCGAAGACCAGTATGAGCCTGCGCGTAACAAAGGGACGAATGGCCGTGAGAGCGCGCTCGAGTGCGTCCGGCGTATGGGCATAGTCGCGGAGAACCGCCGGTGATTGCGAAACAACCTCCAGTCTTCCCGGAACCTGCGGAAGGTCGTTCAATTTCGTAACGAGCGCCGGAAGCGGAACGCCGAGGGTCACGGCCACCGCGAGAGCCCCCAACGCATTGTGAACGTTGACGTCGCCAATCAGCGGCAGGCACACCGGGAACGACTCGTCCCGGTAATGCACTGTCCATTCACTTCCCGCGGGAGAAAACTTCACGCCCGTGGCGCGCATCTCGGCGCGCGAGCTCACCCCGAAGAGAATTCGCCGCCGCCGGCGCGGAAGTTTCTGCAACGCGGCGTCGTCCGCATTCACCGCCGCGTGCCCGTCGGGCTTCACGTAATCCATCAGCGCTGATTTTGCCTTGAAGTACGCTTCCATCGTGCCGTGATAATCGAGATGATCGCGGGTGAGATTCGTGAAGACGGCGGCGTCGAACTCGAGACCGTCGATTCGCCGCTGATCGAGGCTGTGCGAGGATACCTCCATTGCTACCCACCTCGCGCTCCGGTTTACGAGCTCACGCAGGATTCGCTGAAGCTCCACCGGCCCGGGCGTGGTCAGCTCATTCCCGCCCGGAACCACTTCGCCGGCCGTGCCGAGAAGAACGCCGAGTGTTCCGATCGATGCGCTCCGCGCGCTGGCATCATCCAGCAGATGGCGAAGAATTCCCGCAGTGGTGCTCTTTCCGTTCGTCCCGGTGATGCCGATCATGCGGAGCTTGCGCGATGGGTTCCCGAAAGCGGTCGACGCGGCGATAGCCGCCGCTTTGCGCCCTTCGCGAACAACGATCGCGGGAAGCGAAGTCCGGCTTGCATCTTCGACCATGGCCGCGGTCGCACCCTGTTGCTCGGCGCGCGCGAGGTAGTCGTGGCCGTCGAGAACCGCGCCCTTCACCGCGATGAACAGGAATCCGGCTCGCACTGCGCGGCTGTCGTCCGATATTCCGTCGACGAATTCCGGCAGATTTCCGGGAACCGCGGCCAGAAGCCCCGCGGCCTCGAGGGCCGAGGTCACGTTGGCCAGCGCGAAGCGCATCACCGAATGTGCTGAAGTTCGACGACGCTGCCCGCAGCCACCAGCGTACCTGCGGGAGGCAGAGTAGCGGTTCCCCGCTGGGGCACCAGACGGACGCGGAATCCTGAATGATGCAACGCGCGAACCGCATCGCGAAGGGCGAGTCCGGATATGTCGGGCACCGGCCGCTCCGATTGATCGAGCGGCCTTGCACGCGCAACATGGGGGAGCGCGATCGTCACGGCCTGTCGCGCTGCAGCTTCCTCTTCCCCCACTCCCGCCGATCCATCGTTCGAGCTCGTCGTCGCCAGGACCGCAGCGGCTCCTGCTTCGGCGAGCGTATCTACTGAGCCCGTCACGCGTCGCACCCGCTCGACACTCGCGAGCTCGGACCTGTCGAGCGCGGCGTCGCGCGCGGCGAGGGCGGCGCGGAGTATCACCTTTGTCACCGGGGCCGCTATCTCGCCGCCATAGTAGGCCTGCCGCGGACTGTCGAGCTTTACGAGCACGACGTATTGCGGCCTGTCGGCGGGGAAAAGTCCGACGAAGGAAGCAGTATAGTTGCCGAGGACATATCCCTTTCCCTGCACTGTGCGGCGCGCCGTGCCGCTCTTGCCGCCGAGGAGATAGGTCGCGAGATCAGCTCTCGTTGCGGTGCCGCTTTCGACAACTCCGAGAAGCATCTGCTGAACGTCGCGCGCCACGGCGGGACTGACGACGCGGCGAATGACTCGCGGCTTAGCGCGGTAGATCAGATCGCCGTCAGGTGACCGTATCTCCTTCACGAGGTGCGGCTCCATGAGCTCCCCGCCATTTGCAATCGCGGCATAGGCGGCAACCAGCTGCAGCGGCGTGACCGCAACCTCGTAGCCCATGACTATTGAGGATCCCGACGTGCGGTTCCAGCGAGACGGCTCGCGCAGAGTGCCCTCCGCTTCCGCAGGAAGTGGAATACCGGTTCCAATCCCAAATCCGAAGTCACGCAGAGTCTCGAATTTCTCACGGGGAGTGAGCCGTTCCGCAAAGCGGACGATTCCAATGTTGCTGGAGTACCGAATGACGTCGCTCAGCGAGAGCTGGAGTGCCTTGTGGTCATCGGTGACGAGTCGGCCCTCGAGCACGGCCCGACCGTTGAACGTCTCGACTACCTCGTCGGGGCGCGCGCGGCCGCGCTGGAGAAGAGCGGCGGCGATGAAGGGCTTGAGGGTCGACCCGGGCTCGAACGGCTCAGCCACGGCTGTGTTGGCCACCGTGCCGGGATTCGCGCGCCGGCTCGCCATCGCCAGAATCTCGCCGCTGAAGGGATTCATTACTACTATGTCTCCCCCGTCTGCCTGCAGACTGTCACTGGCTCGAACCAGAGCGCGCTCGCAGATCTCCTGGAGCGTCTCGTTGATCGTGAGTGTGAGACTGGAGCCCGCCCTCGGCGGCGACCGCCACGCCGCCGGGGCATCGATCCCGCGACCACGAACATCCACCGCACGCCTCGTCCCGGTACTGTCCCCCCGCAACACGCCGTCCATCGCAAGCTCTATCCCGTCGAGCGCCCGCCCGTCTGCGCCGACCCGTCCGACGATTCTCCTTATTCCCCCTGCGGTTGCAAAGTCGCGCTGCATGACGGTCTTCGGATGCACGCCTCTCATGTTGGTGAGTGCGGCTATCTCGGACGCGATATAGAGCTCCGGAAGCGAGACCCACTTCACCATCGGGTCAGTGGCGCGCTGGATCAGCCCGGGGGAAACGCGCATCTCGCGCAGCAGGTCCGCGAGCCGCGGACCGTCCAGGACTTCGCGTGGGGCGATGTCCACGTGAACCAGCTCATGGCTGTCCACGAGCACGGTTCCCGATGCATCGAGAATCGGGCCGCGCGGAGCCGGCACTGTGTCCGAATCGAAATGCAGTGCTCGCGCGCGCTGTGCCCACAAATCTCCCTCGACGAGCTGGAGCTTTGCCGACTGCGCCAGAAGCGCGGCGGCAAAGACCAGAAGGGCCAGGGAGATGATCGTCAGGCGGCTAGGGCGTCTCACCGCGTCTCGTCTGTCTGGGCAGTATCACTACCTGTGTGTCCGCGGGCACGTGCATCCCGAGCCGAGCTTCGGCGATTGGAATGAGCTTCACGCGAGATGATGCGTCGCGAATCTCCGCATCCAGCCGGACGCGCTCGTTCCTGAGCTGGCGGAGCCGCGCCTCCATGCCGCTCATCTGACGCGCCTGCGCGTCGCCGTAGCTGCGTCTGGTGACGACAGCAGCGGTTGTAAGGACGAAGCCGACGAGCACCGCCCCTACGATCCACCGGCCCCGTACGGCTACGCGGCGCGTCGCCATGCACGAAGGCGCGCGCTGCGCGCGCGGGGATTGCGGGAGATTTCTTCAGCAGAGGCCTTCGTGGCTTTGCGCGTCACGAGCTCACCCAGCGCTTTGCCCCCGCACGTGCATTCCAGCTGCCGTGGCGGGCAGATGCAATCGCGGCTCCATTCCCGCATTGCATGCTTCACGATCCTGTCTTCTCCGGAGTGGTACGCGATTACCGCGAGCACTCCTCCGGGATCGAGGTGGTCGCGCAGGATCGGAAGCGCGCGCTCCAGCGAGGCGAGCTCGTCGTTCACGGCAATCCGAAAACCCTGGAAGATTCTCGCGAAATCAGAGGGACCGCTTCTCGCCCCGAGCGCTCCGCGAATGGCCCGGACGAGATCGTCGCTCGATTCGAACGGCACCGTTCGCCGGCGACGGACGATCTCGCGCGCGAGACTGCGCGCGCGAATCTCGTCGGCATAGTCGCGAAGCACGGTGACCAGCTCGGCTTCTTCGAGTGTGTTGAGCAGATCTGCCGCGGTCATTCCGGCGGCCGGATCCATGCGCATGTCCAGCGGCGCGCCTTCGCGAAACGAAAACCCGCGCGACGCTTCGTCAATCTGATGCGACGAAACGCCAAGGTCGGCGAGAATACCTTCGAATTTCTGTCGCTGGTGCGGGAGCAACCTGTCTGCCTCTGCGAAGTTGCCCAATATAATGCGAAATCGGCCCGCCGCCTCTTCGGCTGCGAGCCGTTCGCGCGCCGCGCCGACCGCATTCGGGTCGCGATCCATCGCGGTGACATCCGCCCCGACTGCAAGAAGGGCGGCGGAATGTCCGCCGCCCCCCAAAGTGCAATCGAGAATTGTTTTTGCTCCTTCGAAAACTCCCCTCACCTCATCCACGAGCACCGGCGCGTGGTAGGCGCTGTCCCACGCGCCGCCCTCCGGTGCCCCCGGAATCATTTGCAGTAACGCTTGACCATCTCGTCGGTTGCGGGAGTGTACTGCGGAATTGCCGTGAGAACCTGCTTCGCGGGCTCCGGATAGCTCTGCAATCCGGCAGGGACATTCTCCTGAGCCGTGGCGAACGAATCCTTGGCGAGCCGTGCAAGCGAGCAGCTCTTGGACGTCTGCGCTTCGGTAATCGCGCTCTGCCCGATCGTGAATGCGGAGACACCCATGAGGAACTTGGCGTCGGAGGAAGGCTCGAGCTGATCGGACATCTTGAGGAAATCAACCGCCTTCTGAAGATCAGCACGGTTCTTGGACGCGTTACCCGCCTTGTACGCCGCATTGCCCTGAGCCAGCGCCACTTTGGCGAGTGTGCTCCTGTCACTGCCATTTCGCGACGCGAGCTGGATGATCGACATCACGCTGTCGGACTGGTTCATCGCAACGTAGATCAGGGCGATTTGCGCGTATCCGCCGTCGATCTTCGGATTTATCTGAACGGCGCGACGGGCAGCGGCGAGAGCCGCCGCGTTATTGCCGGCCTTGCTCAATGCACTCGCCTGGCTCAGAAGCAGAGTCGCGTTGGTGGGATACTTTGCAACGCCCTGCGCGAAAACGTCGGCCGCCCTCTGAAACTGGTTCTGTGCGGCTAGCGCGCCTGCGGTCCTGATGAAATAGGTCGTGTCGGCGGCAGAGGTGTCGGCCTTGATCAGCTCGGCTCCTGTCTGCGCTGCCAGGTCGAACTTCTTCGCTCCGAGATATACGAGCCACGCGAGGCGAAGCATCTTCGGATCGCCTGGATTGTTCTTGAGCGCTATGTCGATGATCGGCAGCACCTTGTCCCACTGACCCGTCTGCGCGAGATCGTTGATCACCTGCTCGCGAAGCTTGTCATTGCTCGGGTCGGCGGCCATGAGCGAGACGAGCGTTTCAGTCGCGCGCGGATCCTTGCGCTCCTGGTAGATGGCAGCAACGAGAGTAAGCGCGGGAATGTTGCGGGGATCGCGTGCGATGATCCGCTGCGTGATTGCCAGCACCGAGTCCGTCTGCTTCTGGGCGTTCAGAGCGTTGGCGAGGCACACGCCGGCGATCGTTCCATTGGGATACTTCGAGAGCGCTGATCGGGCGGCCTGCTCCGCCTCCTTGTACTTGCCCTCACGGTAGCGGAAAGCACACGTCTTCTCTCCCTCGAGCTGCGCGCGGGCGGACTGATACGCTTTTGACACGGCCTGCGCAGCCTGATCGAGCTTTCCTTCTGCGGGCGGGAGCGGCTGCTGGATCGTGTTGTCGCGCGCGATGACCAATCGTGCCTCGAGCTTTACGCCGGTTGGCGTCTTCGTCACCGTGCCTTCCATGTATTCATCGGCGCGAAGCAGGTTTGCCAGCGCGCGGGCGTCGTTCGACTGCAGCGCCTCGGTCGTCGAATAGCCCGACGCCGTGAGCGTCGCGTGGACGTCCTTCTGAGGAATCACGAGCAATTTCTTGGCGTCGACGTCTCTCGCGAGGCGCGACCTTATCGCTTCAGCAGCCTGAACTCCGAGACCCGGCTCGCTGCTTTGAAACGTCGTGATCATCAGATGCGGAACCGGCTCGGTTCGCTGAGCGAGTGCCGGAGCGAGCGGTGCCAGAGTCACGAATGCGGCGGCCGCGAGCAGCATTCGCTGTCCGGAGAGTTGGTAGTGACGCAAAGCCTGACTCCTTTTACTCAGTGTTGTGTCCAAGAAAACGCGTGAACAAATGTACCCCGCGAAGCATCTCCGGGTCCGTCAATTCGAATGGGCAAGGAGGGACTCGAACCCCCGACATCCTGCGTGTAAGGCAGGCGCTCTAACCAACTGAGCTACTCGCCCCTGGCTGCAGAAACCGAGCCGCTCCCTACTTCAGGATCGCAATGGGCACCAGCACACAGTACCCGAGCACCAGAAGTATTGGGGCGACAGTCGTGCCACCACGAGCGAGATCGGCGAAACCGACGACGATAACCAACAGCGCCGCAACCCACAGAGAGATGGACTGCGTGCGCCGACTGATTCGGCCACTTGGTGGAGAGGCGCTTCGCGAGTCGGAATCGACCATTGGGCGATAGTGTAGACGCGCCGCAAAACGGTGTCAAGCAGCGACACGGCAGGAGCCCAAGGCGTCATTGTTTCTTAATGAAGCGCTAATGCACCGGCTCAGCTGTAGCTTGGCGCGAGCTCTCCACGATCGGCCAGACGGATTGCTTCCGCGCAGCGCTTTCCCCAGACGTTGAAGCGATTGGCAGAGTGTCCGGCTTTCCAGGTCGCGCGAGCCTCTTCACTCCGCGCGCCGGCAAGCTGTGACCGGCCGAGCTCGTAGTAGCCCTCGATGAAGTTGGGCGCGAGCGCCACGCTCTTTCTGAGACACTGTTCGGCAGCGCCGAAATCATTCTGCGCGGCCAGGAGAAGGCCGAGGTAGAACCGCGCGTACAGCGCGGCCTTGGGATCCCGAATCTGCCGCGAGCAGTTGTCCAACAGCTCCGCGGCGGCAGCCAGCTCGCCCTTTCGCATCTGCACGTAGCCCATGTTGACGCGCGCCATCGCATGCAGCGGATCCTCTGCCAGAAGCTCTTTGAGAAGCTCCTCCGCCTTGTCGTATGTGCCTTGCCGCATCAAAGCCCAGGCAAGCAGCACTCTCGCATAGACATCACTGGGTGCCAGCTCGAGTGCCTGAAGCAGCGCAATTTCGGCTCTCGAAAAATCACCGATGGCGATCAGATTCCATCCTTTCTCCACGAACGTGGAGGCGCCGAGATGGTCTTCGCGAAGGACGACTTGCCGCAGAGCCCCCGAGTTGCCGGTCACGCTACTCTCCGGTTTGCCGTGAGAAGGTCGTTTATCACGGCCGCGATGTCTCGCGACGGGACGACGGCATCGGCGCCCGCAGCCTCGAGCGCGGCCGCCGGCATACCATAAATGATGGAGGTCGCGCGATCCTGAACGACCCCAGCCCCTCCGGCGCCGCGCAAAGATCGCAGACCCTCCGCCCCGTCGCGGCCCATGCCCGAGAGCACAACGCCGATCGCGTTTCGTCCGAAAATTTTCGCCACGGACTGAAACAGCGGATCAGCCGACGGCCTCGCCCCGCACAGAGGATCGCCGGCGTCGATCTCGATCGTCACACAGTAAGTGCCCCGACGGAGACGGACCTGGCCATCGCCCGGCGCGAGATATAAGCGTCCGGAGAAAAGCGGGTCACCATCGGCAGCTACCGTCACGGGCAGCGCCGTCAGCTCACCGAGGCGAGCGGCAAGCGTTGGAATGAACTCTGCCGGCATGTGCTGGAGGATGAGAACTGCGGCGTCGAGGTCCGCCGACAGCCGCGAGACCACTTCAGCCAGCGCGCGCGGACCGCCCGTCGATGCCGCGATCACGACCGCCCTGGTTGCGTTCTTCGGCAAGACCGTGCGCCCCGGTCGTTGCACAACGCGAGGCTCGGCGGCCGCTGGTTCGCGCTCGCCGAATCTGACGGCGGACGCAGCATCGAGAGCGCAAAGCAGCTGCTCTCTCACTACCAGCATGTCGATGCTCACCGGCCCCGAGGGCTTCTGAACGAACTCCACGGCGCCAAGCTCCAATGCGCGAACAGCCGACGCGTTCTCGTCCGACGATCCAGCTGCGCTGACGACGATTACCGGTAGCGGCATTTCCTCCATGATGCGCTCGAGCGTGGCCAGGCCGTCGAGTCTCGGCATGGCTACATCGAGCGTCACGATGTCGGGGGAAAGCGAACGAATGCTGGCGAGAGCCTCGAAGCCGTCTGCTGCCGTGCCCACCACGCGAAAGTCGTCCCGAAGCTCGACAACTTCGGCGATCAGCCGGCGCATGAAGGCGCTGTCGTCGACGACAAGCACGCGTTTTGTTTTCTCTGGCACCACAGAATCCCGGTTTGGCTTCGTCTAAGCTCGGCGAAAAATCCGCTCGCGGCCGCTGACCGACTCAAACATTCCGCGCGATTTTCCGAGAAGCGTTTCTACTTTACCAAGGACGAGGAAGCCCCCCGGCAGCAACACCTCGTGGAACCGCTGGAAGAGCCATTCCTGCGCTGGTCGCGTGAAATAGATAATGACGTTTCGGCAGACGATCAGGCTCATGCGGCTGGCTGCATATCTCCGGCAGGACTTTGGCGGCGATAGAGGCGTAGGTGTCCGGATTCCGGAAGAACTTCGACACGTTGATAGTCAGCGTTGCTATCAACGGGTCCGAGTCCAGAATGCTGCCATATTCCTGGAACGACGACGCGCCCTTCACGCGCATTCGCACCGAGATGCGCCTTCTGAGGCAGGTGTCCTTGTAGCTCGAGCAGAAAAAACCGCGATCCCGCTCGATTTTTCGGCACAGCGCCGCGAGCTGCGGAAAATCAGCGGGCGATTGCACCCGCATTCGCCGCACGCGTGTAAGCCGCCTGCGCTTCGTCAGTCCGCCCGGCGCGCTTCAGGATGTCACCAAGGTTGCGATAGAGCTGCGGCATTGCGCTGTTGGTCTGCACGGCCTGCTCGATGCTCTGACGCGCTCTGTCGAAATCGCCCCTCGCCTCGTGCGCGACGGCGAGATTGTTCAGAAGCACCGCCGCCGCCGGATATCGACCGACGCCCTCCGCCAGAACCGACACGGCGGCGTCGAACGCGTTTCTCGTGATTTCGAGAACTCCGGCGTAATGGTACCACACTGGCGGTGGCGCAGAGCCACCCCATGCATTTCTGGCCGCCGCCAGAGCGGCCGCGGCCGCGTCGAGATCCCCGCGCCCGAGCGCAAGCGAGGCCAGCCCGATGTGCGCAAGCGGCTCGGGCTTCGCAGCCCTGTTCACAACCTGCTCCAGCGCCAGCCGCGCCTTCTCATGTTGCCCCAGGCGCTCGTATGCGTAGGCGAGGTTCACGAAAACCGCATTCATGCGGGGCGCCGAAACGGCGGCGGTCTGAAACGCAGCCGCTGCGTCGGGCCACCTGCCATCTCGAAGAGCGATCAGACCGAGATAGAACGACGCCGCCGCGTCCGTCGAGCGCAGCTCGCCTATGCGCTTGAACTCGCGTGCCGCGTCGCTGTACATCCGCGCCTTGTAAAAAGCGATTCCGAGATTCCGATGCTCGGCGATGACTGAGTCCGACACGACCGGCGCACTGTCCTGCGAGCTGACCGCAACCAGAAACGCGCCACTCACCAGGCCATACAACGCCTTGCCTATCGCAAATTCGCCAAGCTTCGTTTCCTGCATCAGCTCACGAACGTTCCGATTACCGTCTATCAGTGGTAACAGCGCCTGCTGCTCGCGGCTGAACGCAATGGTGTTGTGAAGCATTTGCTGGCGGTCGAGCGCGAATACGATGTCGAAATTCGGGACTTTTTTTTCGATGAGCGACCATTCGTCGACCCGCCTTGCACCTTCGAGCAGCAGCTCCTGCGGATCCACTGCCGTTCGCACCACTCCCGCTGGTGGATTCTCCCCGGGCTCGAAGCTGAAAGAGCCGTGAGTCCAGTTGAACATCGCGAAGACGGCGTCGTCGGTGTCGAGTGTCCGCGTGCTGAGCGACGCGTAGCAGACGAGTCCATTCTCGAAGTAAATCGAGCCGGAAGCATCGTCCACGTGCAGCGTGAGGCAGCCGGTCTTGCTCCCCATTGCCAGCAGCTGCAGCACATCGGGAAGACTGGCCTCGCTGAGATTGCCCCTGATCGCCATCAGCGCAGCTCTTCGACAACGCGATCGGCGAACTCCGGCCAGATCGTGATCGTTTTCGCGGCATCGAGCTGGTCCGGCCGGGAGCTGAGATGGCCAGCCACGCCAAGGCGACCCACGCTCTGCTCGAGCGCCGGCGCAATGTCGGTCAGGAATTCCTCGAATTCCCCGTCGTTCAGCTCACCCTTTCTCAGCGGATACTCCCGATCCGAAAACGAAACTCCCAACCCTCATCCTCAATTCACCGGGAACTAACTGCGACGTCAACAGAAGACTACACGCTGCCCGCTGAACGCTACGCGCCTACCGCTGCGCGCTAAACCCCCGGCACTTCTTCAGTCCTACCTTGGATGCCGGGCCATTGAATCGAACGATGCAGTGTTGATGGTTTTAGCGCGAGGCCGAAAGCTGGGAGCGTTCAGCGGGCAGCGTGTTTTCCTCTGTTGCAGTTCCAGATCCCTCAGTTCAGCGGTCCGAACAGCGCGTCGAGACTGGAATTCAGATCCGACTCGAGATCCATCGCCAGCTCACCGCTGGCTACATTTCCGTCAACGCCGCCGAGGGCGTCCCTGAACTCGCCGAAGTAAAGGCGCACGAGTCCGAGCGTGCTCTCGCGATCGAAAGCCGCCAGGAGGAGGCACTCCTTCCCGCCTGCAGGACACGCACCCATGAACACGCCCTGGCTTCGGCCACCCTGATGCATTCCGAGGAAAGGGCGCCCCGACAGCTGCTTGCCGAGCTCGCGTCCCGAAGCATTGATCGCGGCCGCGAGACTGCACGCCGTCTTCACCTCGGCGGCGCTTTGAAATCCGAACTGCGCGAGGACCTTTCCATCGGGCCGCAACACGATGGCTCGCTGCACTCTCGAGTCCTGCATGAAGCGTCGCAGAGGGACATCAAGCCATTCCGCGCTCACTGCTCCCGTGATCATATCAGCTCCGCTGCACTGAGCATCTCGAGGCGCAGCTTCCCAAGGTTGATTTTCCGATTCGTTACGGCAACGAGGACGATATCTCCCCTGGCAGTCGCGCAGACATGCCCGCGATCGGCCTCGAGGCGCACAAACGTCGCAGTGCCTAGGCCGGCATCGTCGGCAGCCTGTCGAGTCTTCCTGAACAGTGAGGACGCCAGAGCCGCAGCCGACTCCCAGCTCTCACCGAGGCCGTTCGTGCGGGCTATCACCATCCCGTCTTCGATGCCGACGAGCATCGCTCCAACCACTCCGGGGTGGCGCTCGATCTGCTCGACTACGGTGTCGTATTCGCTCATCAGGCCACCTCCTCGCGCCAGGTGAGCGCGCGCACGGCCGCGTGGTCGAGGAGCCTTCTCACGAATCCCATCGGGACCGCCGGAGACGCAGCGACCAAAACGATGTCATCGCCTCCCGCCGGGCCGATGGCGAGGTTG
The DNA here is from genome assembly GCA_035633115.1 of Gemmatimonadaceae bacterium. Taxonomy (NCBI): domain Bacteria; kingdom Pseudomonadati; phylum Gemmatimonadota; class Gemmatimonadia; order Gemmatimonadales; family Gemmatimonadaceae; species Gemmatimonadaceae bacterium. Next base: position 88,429 of record DASQFN010000122.1, read on the forward strand.
GCTTCCGTGCACTCGCACGAGATTGCACGCCAGCTTCCGAGCGGAAGATGTCGCATTGCCCTGCTCGCCTCAGCTCCAATCGCCCCGAGTGCCGCGCCGATCTCCACGCTGACATCCCGGCCGAGACGGTCGATGTACATTCCGGCGCTCACACCCCCTGCCGAATCGAGCAGCAGGACGGTCTGGTCGCCATCACCGATGATCTCGACGAATGCCAGCTGCGCGCTCTCATCCATGCGCCATCGCCTCTGTGGGCGCGGCAGCGACGATGAGCCCCGTGCAGGTCATCCCGTACACGGTTCGCGCGACCTCGAACTCGCTCACTCCGAGTATCGAGGCTATCTCACGCAGATTCCGCTCACCATCGATCATCGTCAGCACCTCCCACTCACCTGGTCGCAAATCGATCGACGCGTACGGCTCGTCTCCGGGCGGAGCGAGTTGTGGAATTACGAACGCGTCGGGAATCCTGTCTGCCATGCGCGACCACTCGTCGATTCTGCGTGCTCCCTCCATCAGCAAGGACTCGGTGCTCACGCGAACCGCCGCCGCACCGTCGAAGTCGCCGCTCTCACCGTCGGTGAAGGAAAATCCTCCCTCTTTCCACGAAAAGAGCTCGAATACAACGCTCTCGATCTGCAACCGCATGTAACGATCGACGTCGCGCCGGGATACCGCGCCCTGCGCCACGAGAATCTCTCCCAACAGGCGCTTGTCGCCACGCCGCTGCGTCGCGCGGGCCTCGCGAAGCTGCAGCTCGGTAACCTTGTCCGCCTTCAGGAGGAGGACGCCGAGAGTATGCGGATTGTCACGCATCGTAGCGTGGACCACCGCGCCCGACCGGAAATACACATAACCCTCGCTGCCCCGCGCGGCAGAATGCACGCGCAGTCGTCCGCTCTTCCGCGCCAGGTCGAGCAGCTGGAATACGTCGTGAATGCCGATGTCCTGGAGAGGTCCTTCGATTGCCACTAGATGTTCTCCAGGCGCGTCAGGTGACTGTACTTCCGCGCCGCGGCGTGATTCGGGTTGAACTTCAGAACACGCGCGAATGCTCGCGCGGCGTCACGGGTGCGCTTGAGATCGAGGAGCGCTTCGCCGAGAACGATCAGGGCTGCGAAGTGGTACACATTCGATCTCAGCAATCCCACGACGCGGCGGAGCGCGTCACGTGGCCGCCCCATCGCTCGGTGAACCGCGGCAAGCTCGACTGCGACAGCCTCGTCCGACGGACCCGCACCAAGAGCGGCTGACAGCTCCTTTTCCGCGACGTCGTAATCGCCGCGCGCGGCAGAACAGCGCGCCAGCAGGACCATGCCTTCTTTCTCGTCAGCGCCTCTCGCCATGGCGCGCCTGGTCTCGGCCATCGCCCGCTCGTGCAAACCCTTCGATAGGTAGTCGCGCCCAAGCGTATAGTCGGGCACTGCCGCTCCGGCCGCACCCATTGTCGCCACTGCCGCAGTGCTTTCGGGAGAATCCATCTCCAGAATCATGGTCTCCGCCTGTGCCCGCGGATCGAGGCGGTGCGCCTGCTCCGCGCATTCCGCAGCGCCGGCTTCGTCACCGAGGCCCGCGAATGCTGCGCTCAATGTGACATGCGCATGTGCAAGCGTAGGCTCGGCCTGAACCGCGCGGACGCACGCATCACGCGCCCGCGCATGATCCCCGAACTCGAGCAGCACGCGTCCGATGCCGCTCCAGGCGCGCGGGTGATCGGGATGGTCGTGCAGCAGACTTCGATAAGCATCGAGCGCGAGCTGTAGATGTCCCTGGCGAAAGAGCGCCAGAGCGAGGTTGAGTCGGGCACTCTCGAGAGAAGCGTCGTCGCGGACAGCCCGCCTGAAACAGTTCGTCGCCTCACGAACATGGCCGCCATCCCAGAGCAGCGCGCCGAGATTGTTCTGCCCAGCCGCGTACGCCTTTGCTCGCCCGATACAGCTTCGGAAAGTCTGCTCTGCCTCGGATGTGCGACCAAGAAGGTAAAGCGCAATTCCACGCTGATTGAGAACCCGTGGAGACGCACCGCCAAGACTGATCCGCCTCTCGCACGCAGCGAGGGCATCCGCGGGTCGGCGCAGAAAAAGGTGGAGGCTGGCGATCGACTCGAGTGCTGCACCCGGATCTTCCCCGCTCTCCAAAGCTGCGCGGCATTCTCTCAAAGCCTCTGCGTGATAACCTTTTACCCGGAGCGCCAGCGCCAGCGTGAGGTGCGGGCTACCGATGGAGGCTTTCGCTTCGTCTGCAGGAGCGCCTCGCTTTACGGCGCTGTTCCCTGCCCGCAGAGTATCGAGGGAGAGGTTTGCCTCTGCGCGGGTGAGGCGTGGGTTCAGCGCCACCGCCCGTCGGTTTGCTTCCCGCGCCTCCTCGAGCATCCCCAGGTCCCCGAGGATGAAGCCCGCGAGATAGTGCGAGTCGGGGTTCGCGGGGTTGAGATCGATGGACCGCCGCAGAAACCGGAGCGCTTCCTCGCCGCTGCCGCGATTGTAGAGAATCTCGGCAATGAAGAAATGAAGCACCGAGCTCTCGGGGTCGTGCTGAAGCGCGCGGCGGAACTTCGCCTCGGCGAGATCGAGATTCCCCGTGCTCTTCTGGGCTATTCCGCTCTCGACGAGCGCACTGATGTCGTCCGGAGCTTCCACAAGGCGCTGCTCGAGGTCGGCGGTCCGCTGTTCCAGCAGCCCCGCTTCACCATACGCGATTTCCAGATTCCGCCGGGCAACCCGCATTCGCTCGTCGAGGGCAAGTGCCCGGGAAAACGCGGCGATTGCCTCGTCGAACATACCGCGCCGAAAGTAGAGCACGCCGAGGTTGTTCTGCGCCCCGGGATCGGTCGCGTCGATGCGTCGCGCGAAGGTCCGGAGGATCTCGACCTGTGCCGTCGTTGCGGCGCGAGGCTCGGGCATCAGCTCAACCGCACCGCGCGAAAGATCGCCGTGAATGAATCGGAATCCGGCAGGAGCAGAAAGAATCCGCGGAACCGCTCTCCGATTTCCTCGAAGGTGAACTCGGTCTCGACGCAGCAGACTGCGATGTCATCAGACAACGCTGCCACGCATTCCATCAGAATCTCACTCGTCGTAGCGATCCGAAAGCGCGGCGGCGAGGGCATGAGCTGCATCTCGAGGAAGTCGCTGAGAGCCGTCATGTAGGCTCCTCCGAGAATATTGCCGGCTTCTCTGAGAGCGGACTCCTCGAGCAGGGTGAAAGGGCCATCGCCGGCACGTCGCTCGCGGCGGAGCATCAGATCGGCGAGCCGGCGCGCGGTCGCCACCGGCAGGGCGAGCAGCGTTTGCCCGTTCAGCGAGCCCTGCATGTCCATCATCACGCCGACGATCGGCACGTCGGCCGCCGCTATCTCGGGGACGAGCTCGGCCAGCTGGCCGACGTTTACCGTCGGGACGTCGATCATGATCCGCGCGCCGGTCATCAGAGAGAGCGCCGTTGCAGCGTGGCCGGCGCCGATGTTCGCTACCTCCTTGAGCGCGTCGAGACGCGCCGGCGACAGCGAGCGGAGAGCGCTGGAGCCAAAAGTCACTTCAGGTAGCCTGGTATTCTGCATTTGCCCGCCTAGGCGACGCCGCGCGTATCGAGAATCAGCGCCGGCGCTCCGGTGGAAAGAATCGTTGCCCCGCTGAACAGCTGCGGCATTCCGCGCGCGGGATCGAATGGCTTGACTACGATTTCCTGCTGCCCGACGAATTCGTCCACCACCAGCGCCGACCGACGCTCGGAGAAATCGAGTACGACCATATGGCCAGCACCGTTCGGGCGCGGTGGATGCCCGAGTCGAGCCCGCAAATGCACCACCGGCATCGTCTCGCCACGAATGGAGACAACTTCCCGTCCGTCCTCGACGCTCGACATTTCGGGCGTCAACACCATCGTTTCCACTACGTGAGTGATTGGAAGCGCGTAGGTCTCGCCCGCAACTCTGGCCAGCAGCGCGTGGATGATCGCCAGCGTGACCGGCAGTCGAATCGTCATCGTGGTGCCCCTGCCCAAGGCAGTCGTGAGCTCCACCGAGCCGCCCAGCGATCGCACCTTTGTCGCGACAACATCGAGTCCCACCCCTCGTCCTGAAATCCTCGATACGCGCGCCGACGTAGAGAATCCAGGTTGCGCGATCAGGTCCAGAAGCTCACCGTCAGTCAGATTTTCCTGAGCGGGCGACACGAGATTTGCGGCACGGGCACGCTCGAGGACTTTCCGTGCATCTATCCCGCACCCGTCGTCACTGACGTGGATCACGACGGCGGAGCGCTCTCGCTCAGCGGAGAGGACGAGCTTGCCGATCTTGGGCTTGCCGGCATCCCTTCGCGCCGACGGAGACTCGACTCCGTGATCGAGCGAATTCCTCAGCAGGTGCATCACCGGGTCACCGATCTCGTCCAGCACCGATTTGTCGACTTCGATGTCTGTGCCCCGTAATTCAAGCACCACCTGCTTGCCCAGCTCGTGCGCGGTGTCGCGGACAAGACGCTCGAAGCGCTCGAATGCCTGGCCGACAGGCACCATGCGACTTTTCGTGATCTCGTCCTGAAGATTGCCGATGAGCCTCGACGCCTGGGTAACGACTTCCACCAGCGGCTGCGCGCCTGATTGTCGCACCAGCTCGGTCAGGCGCCCGCGCGCGATCACGAGCTCGCCGACGAGATTCATCAGCGTGTCGAGTCGCTCGGCGTCGACACGCACGCTTCGACGAGTTTCCATCCCACCGGCGGAGAACATGGGTATTACCGGAGTCTTCCGCGCAGGAGTGTTGCGCAGCGGAGCGTTGCGTACTGGAGTGTTGCGCAGCGGAGCGTTGCTTACGGGAGTGTTGCGCAGGGGAGTGTCGCGCACAGGAGTGTCGCGCACAGGAGTGTGACGCGGACCCCGCGCGGAACCGGGATCCGAAGCCGCGGCGGCCGGCCATTCCATCGTCGGCATGAGCGACGCTGCGACGTCAGAATCTCCCGCGCCGGCCAGCGACTCGAGCATCTCGACTGCGGGCGTCAAGTCGGGATTGGCATTCCTGTCGCGCGAGACAATAACTACCGCGCTCTCGAGGGCATCGACCGCGTCGAACAGGACGTCGATCACCGCCGGCGAGGGCGACGTCTCATCCCGACGCATCTTTTCGAGGAGAGTCTCCAGCGCATGGGACAGATCGCGAATGGACTGGTACCCCATCGCGGCGCTCATGCCTTTCATGTTGTGCACCGCCCTGAACAACGCCGAGACGTGCTCGGGCCCGGCGCCCCGCTCGATGGCGAGGAGCGCATTGTTCATCTCCGTCAGCCGCTCCCGTGCTTCGGCGCGGAACAGCTCGGAGTAACGCGCCGCGTTCACTTACCCAAGCACACGCTGCACCGCCTCCAGCACCCTGCTCGGCTGAAACGGCTTGACGACAAAATCCTTGGCGCCCGCCTGTATCGCTTCGGCTACAAGTGCCTGCTGTCCCATGGCGCTGCACATCAGCACCCGGGCCTGCGGATCGAACTGCGTTATCGCCCGCACCGCCTCAATGCCGCCCATATCGGGCATGATGATGTCCATCGTCACGAGATCGGGCTTGAGTGACCGGTACTTCGCGACGGCCTCGGTTCCCGATTCAGCTTCGCCAACGACATCGAGACCAGCTTGAGTCAGGATGTCGCTGATCATCGTTCGCATGAACACCGCGTCGTCGCACACCAGAACCGTACTGTTCACATTGTCCCCCTTCAGGCAAGAGCGATTTGCACCATCGCGCCAAGATCGATCAGCGCGTCGATTGACACATCCCTGTCCAGCACACCTATGTCGTGCACCTCGTCCACAACCACGCCGGCAACCCGGGTTCCACGCTCGACGAGCAGAATGCTCGCGGTGGCATCGTCGGCCGGCACGCCGTATTCCGACATTGCCGCATCGAGCACAGTCACGATGCTGCCTCGGAGATTGATGAGCCCGCGCACCTGGCGGGGCGATCCCGGCAAAGGCGTCGCCGGCTGGACCGGAATCACCTCGCGCACCGAGCCGAGGCCGGCGCAATGGCGCCGCCCGGCGAGCGTGAACACCAGGACCTTTACGTTTGCGTAGGTCTCAGCCGCGGGCTCGCGCGGATTGCGAAGCTCGCTCGGGCTGTCGGTCTCGGGGAGTGCCGGTCTAGCTGCTGCGCTGGTCATAGAAGCCGAGGGCGACCATCGGATCCTCGGCTTCAGGCAACCCGGAGCCTTCGGCTATCGCGGAGAGCGAGCGCTTCAGATCCTCGGGTAGCGGTGAGCGGATGTCCATCGGCGCGCCAGTGATTGGATGAGTGAACGCGAGCCACGCCGCATGCAGAAAATGCCTACGGGGCGGAAGCCCGGCGATTCGCCTTCCTCCACCTCCGCCGTAGGTGTCGTCACCGATCACCGGGTGTCCGACCGACGCGAGATGAACGCGAATCTGGTGGGTCCGCCCTGTGTGCAGATGAGCGCGCAGCAGGTCTCCCGATCCAAAGCGGGCGAGCCGGACAAAATCCGTTCTCGCCTGCCTTCCGCTACTGACGATTGCCATACGCTTTCGGTCTCGCGGGTCACGGGCGATGGGGCGGTCGACCGTGAGCGTGTCGCCGGCCAGATGGCCCCAGATCATCACCGCATACCTCCGGTGTACCCTCCGCGCAGCGAGAGCAGCGGACAGAATCCGGTGCGCCCGCTCGGTCTTTGCGACTATCAGAAGCCCCGATGTTTCCTTGTCCAGGCGATGAATTATGCCCGCCCGGTCTGCGGCCGTGCCCGCCGCGAGGTCGGCGCCCCTGCCGAGCAGCGCATGCACCAGCGTTCCGGACCAGTTGCCGGGCGCCGGATGCACCACCATGCCCGCTGGTTTGTCGATCACCACCAGAGCATCGTCCTCATAGGCGATCGACAGTGGAATGGCTTCGCCGACGATCTCGCGCGTGACGGCCTCGGGCTGTTCCACGATGACGACGTCACCGGTGACCGGACGGTAGCTGGCCTTTTCGCGCCGGCCGTTCACAGTGACGTTGCCGTTGGCGATGAGAGTCGCCGCGTGGTTCCGCGAAATGTCGACGCGCTGGGCCACAAGCAAGTCGAGGCGGACGTTACCGTCCGCCTCGATCAGATACTCGCTGCGCCGGGCGGGAGTCAGATGTCGGTGCCTGTGCGCGATACGGGGGAAACCGACGACGCAGGAACGGTGGCCACTTCCTTGGCCATCTCGTGGTCTCCAAGGGTGGCTTCGTCGGCGTTCTCGTCGCCCCACAGAACCCAGGCGAGAAGAAATGCGCCGGTACTCACAGCCATGTCGGCAACGTTGAATGTCGGCCACCGCATGTCGCCGATTCCGACATCGATGAAATCAACAACGCCAGCGGCGGATCGGATGCGATCGATGAGATTGCCAATCGCGCCACCACACACCAGTGCGATCGCCAGCGTACGGACCAGGTCGCCTTCCCTCGTCGCGCGGTACAGGCGGCCGAGAATGAACAAAGCGCCCACCGTCAGCGCCATGAAAATCCAGCGTGAGTACGCGCCGAGGTGCAGCCCGAATGCCGCGCCCGGATTGTATACGAGAGTCAGACGCACAGCAGTGCCGAGCAGCTCGTGCGGCATCCTCTGCGGGAAAAGCGCGTAAACGGCCAGCAATTTGGTGATGACGTCTGCGACGACCACCACCAAAACAACTGTCCAGAATAGCGGCGAGTTAGCTCTGCCTCTTTGCATCTTCCTCACGCTGCTTGCAGTCGATGCAGAATCGCGCATGCGGCAATGCGTCGAGCCGCTCGTAGGCGATGTCCTGGCCGCAGTTGTGGCACTTCCCGAACGTCTCGGGTGAGCGGTAGAGTCGCCGCAGCGCCTCATCGAGATGCCAGAGGAAACGGCCCTCCTGGCTCGCGAAGAGAAACGCCTTTTCCCTCTCCATTGCGTCGGTGCCCTGATCCGCCATGTGGAACGAGTACGCGCTCAGGTCCCCGTCGGCACTCTGCGGCGTCGACCCGAAGGTCTCGTCGTAGTGCCCGAGCTCCTTGAGAACTCGCTTGCGCTCATCCATCAGGCGCTTCTCGAAATGATCGAGCAGCTTCTTCGTCATTGGCTTCTGCTTCTTAACGGCAACGGGTGATGCCATCTAAACGGCCCTCTCGAGTGCGATGCTGACCGCCTGACCGTCAATGTCAACCGATTGCACCGCGTTATGTGATTCGATATTCCCACCGATTGTTATCTGCCGCGCCAACACCTCGTCGGCAATCCACCTCGTGTGGAGTTTGACCGCCGCCTCGATTTCCGCAGTCCCGCCGACCCATAAAACTATTCGATCGCTCACCGCGAAGCCTGCTTCTTTTCGCATTCGCTGAACCCGACTCACGATTTCCCGCGCTAACCCTTCGGCGCGCAGCTCCGGCGTTATCGCTGGATCGACCGCCGCGAAATATCCGCCGCCTTCCTTGACGACCAGGCTTCCGGAGGCGCGGCGAACGATTACCAGATCATCTACGTCGAGCTGACGGGCTTCGTTTCCAACCGAGATCGCGAGCGCCTCTCCTTTCTCGAACGCCAGCAGCGCTTCACTACCGAGCGCCGATACCGCCGACGCAGCCAGCGGAGTCTGTTTCCCGAATTTCTTTCCGAGCGCCCTGAAATTCGGTTTTGCCTCGAGGGTAACCAGCGCATCAGCGGAAGAAAGGAAGGTCACCTCCTTCACGTTCAGCTCGTCCGCCAGAAGGCCAACGAGCTTCTCCATACCGCGTGCACCGACCTTTGGATCGAGCGACCCTCCTCCAGGCACGACGCAGACCATTCGCTGAAGCGGCTGGCGAACGTTCACTCCGGCGTCTTCGCGCGCAGCCCGCCCGAGAGTGACGAGTGTGCGCAAATGGTCCATCGCCTTCTCGAGATCGGCGTCCCGCTCGTGCGCTACCGCGCGCGTGTAGGCAGCGAGGTGTACCGAGTCTCCGGTCAGCTCCGTGTGAATCCAGTCGGTGAGAAACGGAGCGAACGGCGCAAGCAGACGACACGAAACAACGAGAACCTCGTGGAGCGTCGCGAACGCCGCTCGGTTGTCGTCTCCGTCTACATCGTAGAACCGGTGACGGTTCAGGCGAACGTACCAGTTCGATACGTCGTCGACGAAGAAATCCATCACGGCGCGCGCCGCCAGGGTCGCGTCGTACCGCTCGAGCATCGCGTCGGCCTGTCGCTCAACGCCGGCGAGCCGGGAGAGAATCCAGCGATCTATGTCGGGCCGTTCGGCTGCAATGGGATCCAGCGCCGAGGGCTCCCATCCGAAATTCGCGTACTGCGCAAAGATTCCGCTGTAGACGTTCTTGAATGTCAGGAGGAATCGTCCCGCCGTATCGCGGATGCCGGACTCGTCGAACCGCCTCGGCATCCATACCTGGCTCGACGCAACCAGAAAGAGTCGCACCGCATCTGCGCCATACCGAGGCAGAACCACGTTCGGATCGACGACATTTCCGCGGCTCTTCGACATCTTGATCCCTTCGGCATCGAGCACGACGTCGTTTACGACCACCGAGCGAAACGGCGCCGTATCGACTGCGTCCTGAACCTCGGCCTGATGCGCGAGCGTATTGCGTGGGAGCGCGTCACCGAGACCAGTCGCGATGGCGAGCAGCGAGTAGAACCATCCCCGTGTCTGATCCACGCCTTCCGCAATGAAATCCGCCGGGTAGTTCGTCTCCAGCTCCTTGCGATTCTTGAAAGGAAAGTGCCACTGCGCAAACGGCATGGACCCGGAGTCGAACCACGTGTCGATCACCTGCGGGACGCGCCGCATCGTTCCGCTGCACACCTCACACTTCCATTCGTGCCGGTCGATGTACGGCTTGTGCGCATCGAACGTCGCGCCGAGCGGCTCGCCGAGGCGCTTCTCCAGCTGCTCGAAGCTTCCGATTGCCTCCACGTGCGACTCGTCTGCGTCGCAGAGCCACAGTGGCAGCGGCGTTCCCCAGTAGCGGTCGCGCGATATGGCCCAGTCGATGTTGTTCTCGAGCCACTCTCCGAACCGTCCCGTTCCGGATTCCGGCGGATGCCAATCCATTCGAGCACTGCGAGTCAGCATCGCGTCACGGAACGCGGTAGTTCGGATGAACCACGAGCCGCGCGCGAAATAGAGGAGTGGCGTCTCACATCGCCAGCAGTGCGGGTACGGATGCTCGATCTGCCCTGCCTTCCACAGAACGCCGCGTCGCTCGAGCGCCGCGATGATTTTCGGATCTGCGGCCTTCACGAACATTCCTCCCACCACGGGCATATCGGCCGGAAATTCTCCGCGCTGATCCACGGGCTGTACGAATGACAATCCGTTTCTCTGACCGGATGCGTAGTCGTCAGCGCCAAACGCCGGCGCCATATGCACCACGCCGGTGCCACCGTCCGAGGAGACGAAGCTCTCGGCAACAATCAGCTCGTGCCTGCCTTCACCGAGCTCTATCCAATCCAGCGGACGAGTGTACCGCGTGCCCTCCAGCTGAGCGCCAGTCAGCCTTGCGGCAGTCTCCCAGCGGTCGGTGTAGCCGTCGCCAAGCACGGCCGCCGCGCGCGACTCGGCGAGAATGATCGTTTCCGATCCATCGCCGCTCCGTCTTGTCAGCTCCAGGTAATCGAGCTCAGGGTTGACGGCGAGAGCAACATTGGAGACAAGAGTCCACGGCGTGGTGGTCCAGACGAGAATTCGACGCCTTCTCCGCTTCTCAGTAGTTGCCGAGTCGTCTGAAGAAACAAGATCGAGGGCGATGTAGACGCTGGGATCTTTGACATCCTTCCAGCCCTGTGCGACCTCGTGACTCGACAGCGCTGTGCCGCAGCGCGGACAGTACGGAAGAATCTTTTGGCCGCGATAAAGGAGATCGCGCTGGTAGAGAGTCGTTAGCGCCCACCAGACGCTCTCGATGTATTCATTGGTGTAGGTGATGTAAGCGTGGTCGTAATCGAGCCAGAACCCGATTCGCTCGCTCATCTTTTCCCAGTCGGCCTTGTAACGCCAGACGCTCTCGCGGCAGAGCGCGTTGAATTTCTCGACCCCGATCTCCTCGATCTGCTGCTTGCCGCTGATGCCGAGTTGCTTCTCCACCTCGATCTCCACGGGCAGCCCATGCGTATCCCAGCCGGCACGCCGTGCGACGTAAAAACCTTTCATCGCGCGATGGCGGCAGAAGAGGTCTTTGATGGTTCGCGATAGAACGTGATGGATGCCGGGGCGGCCGTTCGCCGTAGGCGGTCCCTCGAAAAAGACGAACGACGGCTTTCCCTCGCCGGCGCGCAGCGTGCGGGCAAAGAGATCCTCGCGCTTCCAGCGCTCGAGGACCTCCTGCTCCAGCTCGTCCGCGGGCGCACCCGATGCAAGCGTGCGGTAACGGAATTCGGATCTCGTGGCGGTCATTTGCTGAAGAATCTCACTCCGTTCACTCGCGGACGCCGAACAAGGTCGTTCCGAGACGAACAATCGTCGCCCCTTCCTCCACGGCAATCTCGTAGTCGCCGGACATTCCCATCGACAGCTCTGACGCCGGATGTCCGTCACCAGACAGAAGCTGCCTCGCGTCGCGCGCGATGCCGAACGTGCGCCGCAGCTCGGTCTCGTCGGCGTCAAGCCGGCCCATTGTCATTACTCCTTCCACTCGCACGCCGTTCATGCTCGTGAGCCGGCGCGACGCCGCCGCCAGCTCCTCGAAGTCGAACCCACCCTTGGTTCCTTCGCGCGCGGCATTGACCTGAAGGAGACACTGTACCGCCCGCCCGCGATCGCGGCCGAACGCGTCAACCGAATCCGCGAGACGCGGGCTGTCGAGCGCATGAAACATTGCAAATCGGTCGAGCGCCTTCACCTTGTTGCGCTGAAGGTGTCCGATCAGGTGCCAACGGACAGGCTCGCTGACTTCCGGCATTTTGCCCAGGGCTTCCTGGACGCGGTTCTCGCCGACGTCGTGAATGCCGGCCTCCCAGGCCGCGCGCACCGCATCCGCTCCGTGAGTCTTCGTCACTGCGACGATCGTCACCGCCTGGCCGTGTCCGCCGCGTTCAGCAGCGAGCTTGATGCGCGCTCGCACGTCAGCGACGCGCGCGCCGAGCGCAGGAAATGTCATAACCTTCAAATTTAATTAACCACTGGCAGCTATAACGGAAGGTTTAAACGGATTCGGCGGATCGAGCGGATCGAGTCGTGCTGGCGTCCACGTGAGTGCCGGTCATAGATGCCAGACGACGCGCGCGCCGTTACCCGAAATTCTTGATTAGACTGAGAACGAGGCGCCGCAGGTCGTTATAAGTGACGAGCGCGAAGAGCAGAAGCACTGCGGCCAGCCCCGCGCGCAGGATGTAGTCTCGCGTTTTCATGCTGAACGCACTGCCCTTCACTGCCTCGAGCAGGTTCACTAGAATCTGTCCCCCGTCAAGTATTGGGATCGGGAGCAGATTGAACACTGCCAGATTCACGCTGATCAGCGCGATCAGGAGGAGGAGATTCTCCAGACCCCCGCGCGCAGCCTCGACCGACGCCGTGGCAATCATTATCGGTCCACCAAGCTCGCTCGCCGCAACCTTTCGTGTCGCCAAGCCCTTCAGCGCGTCGATGACCGAACCCGCCATTGCCCAGGTGATGGTCCAGCCATTCACGACGGCTTCACCGAAGCCTATCGGCCGCGATGCCGTACCTGGCAGGATGCCGATGCGTCCAATCGTTTCGATTTTACCGGTGGCCGCATTCCTCGACGTATCGGGAAGTGGCGTGACCTTGACCGTTCTTCGGGTTCCACCTCTACTGACTTCGAGCTCCAGCTCTTTCCCGAGAGACCCGGCAATGGTTACAACAAGACTGTCCCACGCGAGCAACGGCACGGCGTTGATCGCTATGATGCTGTCACCCCGGCGGAGCCCTGCGAGATCGGCTGGCCGCCCTACGACTACCGAGTCGGTGGTCGTGGAGACATACGGCATTCCATAGTAGGCCAGCATTCCCGTCATCACCACGAGCGCGAGAATGATGTTCATCGTCACACCGGCGAGCAGAATGACGAGGCGCGCCCACAGGGGCTGTGACTCGAGCCACCTGTGCGCCGGAATCGGCTTTGGTCCGAACGGCATCATCGCCTCCGGATCGAGCGGCTCTCCCTTTGTTGCGATTTCCGTGACGGCATTCTCGCTGCCGCCCTCAATAAATGCAGTAGCCTCGTCGTCTTTCGACGCCATGCGCACGTAGCCGCCGAGTGGAAGCGCGGCTATGACGTATTCGGTCTCACCCCAGCGTTTCTTCCACAACGCCTTTCCAAAGCCTATGGAAAATCGGGGAGTGTAGACGCCGACCGCTTTCGCGGCGAGGAAATGCCCGAGCTCGTGAACGAACACGACGATGCCGAAGACAATAAGTGGTGCAACCCATGCTAACATCCGAATGACTCCATCACGTGGCGGCGCGCCTTCATGTCGGCGTCAAGCAGCTCTTCCCTGCTTGTCGACGGCAGATCACCGAGACGCTGCAAAGCGGAATCTATCGAGGCGCAAATGTCCGCGAACCGGATGCTTCCGGCCAGGAACAGCGCGACGGCCTGCTCGTTCGCCGCATTGAACACTGCGGGTGCCGCGCCACCCCGTCGACCGGCATCGATTCCAAGCCGGAGCGCCGGAAATCTTTCGTAAGCCACAGGCTCGAACGTCATCGGAGACAGAGCAACCGGGTCGAACGGGGGTACACCGCTGTCCGTCGCTCGTTCTGGATGCGTGAGCGCGTACAGCACCGGCAGCTCCATGGATGGAACGCTCATCTGCGCGACGACGCTGCCGTCGACAAACTCGACGAACGAGTGCACAACGCTCTGCGGATGAACGACCACCTCGATCGAATCGTACGGAAGCCCGAACAGAAAATGCGCCTCGATCACCTCCAGCGCCTTGTTCACCAGCGTCGCACTGTCGATCGTGATCTTGCGACCCATTGTCCAGGTCGGATGCTGCAGAGCGTCGGTCAGAGTCGCGTCAGCCAGGCGCTTCTCGGTCCATTCCCGGAACGGTCCGCCCGAGGCGGTGAGGATCACCCGGCGAATCTCGCTGCGGTCGCGTCCCCCGATGCACTGCAGAATAGCGCTGTGCTCGCTGTCCACCGGGACAATCTCTCCACCGCCTTCTGCCGCGGCTTTTGTCACAAGCTCGCCCGCAACGACGAGGGTCTCCTTGTTGGCGAGCGCCACGCGCTTGCCGGCCGTCAATGCCGCGATGGTGGCATCGAGTCCCGCCGCACCGACGATGGCGTTGAGCACAATGTCGGCGTCATCGCGCGTCGCCGCCTCGACAAGACACTCGGCGCCGCGCTGCCAGCTTTCCGCACGAGCCTCGGCGAAATTGACGAGTCCAACATAAGCCGGGCGGAATTCACGCACCTGTTCGCGGAGCAGGTCCGCGTTGCTGTGTGCCGTCAGCGCAACAACCCGAAATCGATCCCTCTGACGCGCGATAACCTTGAGAGCGGTCGTGCCGATGGAGCCCGTGGAGCCAAGGATCGCAATCCCCCGCTGATTCATCCTGGCGCCGGAATCAGAAGCTGGCTTAGAATCAGATACGCGACAGGTATCGCGAACAGCAAGCTGTCCCATCTATCCAGAAGCCCACCGTGGCCGGGAAGCAGTGCTGACGAATCCTTCACGCCTGCTTCACGCTTGAGCATCGATTCGGCGAGGTCACCGATCTGGCCGGCGACGCTGATCGCAATACCGAACACGATCATGCCAAGAGGCGTCAGCGCGAGATGCGCGAATGGCTTGAGAAATACAGTCACATAAAACCAGCAGCTTGCGATTGCGGCAACAACGCCGCCAACGGCACCAGCGACGGTTTTTCCCGGACTAATCGATGGCATGAGCTTCCGTTTTCCGAACATCCGCCCGAAGGCGTAGGCGCCGATGTCGGTCCCCCACGTAACGCCAATCGGCAACATCACCAACGCCGTGCCAGCGAGCGCCCCTATCGCGTAGTCATGGTAGCGCAGCGGATAGATGAACGTACTGAGCGCGGCGTACAGGAGTCCGAAGAGCGTCACCGATACCGACACCAGAGGCCGGCCAGCTACACCACGCAGCCATATCACACTCGCAAACAACGCCAGGAAAATCAGCGACGCTTGAGCGATCGAAAGCGTAAAAACATCCAGATAGTGTGCGTGAACCAAAATGGGAATCGCCGCGGCGAGAACTATCCCGATCGTCGACATCGGGTTCGTTCCACCTGCGCGTGCCATTCGATACAGCTCCCAGGCGCAAATCCCCGAGACGGCACCGAGGGCAGCGGCCAGAATCCATCCACCGAAATAGACGAGCGCGACCGTAGCGGGCGCGCCCACCAGCGCGAACAGAATGCGCCGCGTGAGCTCCGACACGAGCTCAGACTTCCATTATTTCTGCTTCCTTCCCCTGCAGCAGATCGTCAATCTTCGAGATGTAGTCGTCGTGAAGCTTCTGCAGGTCCTTCTCGGCATGCTTCACGTCGTCCTCGGAGACCTTGTCGAGCTTCTTCAGCTTGTCGCGCCCTTCCGTCCGACCGTGGCGCACTCCAATGCGCGCTTCCTCGGCAAGCTTGTGCACGACCTTCACGAGATCTCTTCGCCGCTCTTCGTTCAGCGCGGGAATCGGAACGCGAATGACTCCGCTCTGCGTCATGGGGTTGAGCCCGAGGTCCGACTCGCGAAGAGCCTTTTCGATTGCCTGCGTCAAACCCTTGTCCCACGGGGTAACGGTGAGAAGCCGAGGCTCGGGCGCAGAGACACTCGCAACCTGATTGAGCGGCATCGTCTGTCCGTATGCCTCGACTTTGACCGTATCGAGGAGATTCACGCTCGCCTTTCCCGTCCGGATCGATGCCAGCTCCCTCTTCGAGCTCTCGAGAGCCTTCTCCATTCCGGCACGGGAGTCCTTGATGATCTGCGGTATCGTGTTCATTGAACTATTGTGCCGATCCGCTCGCCCTTTACGGCGCGCGCGATCGCTCCGGGTGTGTTGATGTTCAAAACGATAACGGGGAGATTGTTCTCCCTGCACAGCGCGATTGCCGTCTGGTCCATCACGCCAAGCTCCTTCACCATCACGTCGCGATAGCTGATGTCAGTGAACAGAGTTGCCGTCGCGTCTTTCTTTGGATCTGCGGAATAGACTCCGTCGACACTCGTCGCCTTGATGATTACCTGCGCCTTGGTCTGAATCGCCCGCAATGCAGCCGCGGTGTCCGTGGAGAAATACGGATTCCCTGTTCCGCCGGCGAACAGAACGACGCGTCCCTTCTCGAAGTGTCGGATGGCTCGCCGCCGGATGAATGGCTCGGCGATCTCTTCCATGTTGATCGCGGTCATCACCCGTGTCTCCATGCCCGCGCGCTCGAGGACATCCTGCATCGCCAGCGCGTTGATTACCGTTCCGAGCATACCCATGTAGTCGCTGCCGACGCGGTCCATGCCGAGCTTAGCGAACTCCGCTCCGCGTACGATATTGCCGCCGCCAATGACGAGGCCGATCCCGATGCCCATGCCGACTACCTGCTTGATGTCTTCGGCAATCCTTTCGAGTGTGTCGAAGTGGAATCCGGTGCCATGGCCTCCAGCGAGTGCTTCGCCGGAGACCTTGAGCAGCACACGTGTGTAGGCGACCGGACTCGCCACGAGGTTATTCCTCTCCCATCTGGTAGCGAACGAATCTGCGCACCTGGATGTTCTCGCCAACCTTGGCCGACGCTTCCTTGATGAGATCGCCAACGGTTTTCTTCGGCTCGCGGATCCACGGCTGGTGCATGAGGGTGTTGTCTTTGAAGTAAGCCTCGACCTTCCCCTCCACCATCCGCTTCACGATCGCCTCCGGCTTGCCACTCGACTTCGCCTGCTCCTCGGCGATGCGTCGCTCGACCGCGACCTTCTCTTCGGGAATGCCATCGCGGTCAACGGCGATTGGCGCGGCGCTCGCGATGTGCAGAGCGATCTCGCGCGCGAGCGTCTTGAAATCATCGGTACGGGCGACGAAATCGGTCTCGCAGTTCACTTCCACCATGACTCCCACTTTTCCGTTGTGGTGGATATAGCTGGTGATCAGTCCCTCGCTGGTCTGCTTTCCGGCGCGTTTCTCGGCTTTCGCAATTCCCTTCGCGCGAAGGTGCTCGACCGCCCGGTCCATGTCACCCTTGTTCTCCTGCAGGGCCTTTTTGCACTCCATCATTCCCGCGCCGGTTCGCTGGCGCAGCGTCTGTACATCCTTTGCCGTGAACACTTTTCTATTCCTCTTTAAGAAACTCGCGCGCGAATTGCGCGGCTTGTTGTCGTTATCCACCAAATCCGTTCAAATCAGTTCACATCGTCACACCTACAAGAACGCCGCCGGCGATTCTGCCGGCGGCGGGTTCCTACCCGCAGGCAGGTGAAGTTAACCCTCTACGGGCTCCGCGTTAGCTACCGCGTCGCCCGCTCCGCTGGTCTCTACCGCAGCGTCCGCAGAGTCTGATTCACCCGACTCTGCTTCTCCGCCCGTCTTCAGCCGCGCAGCAATCGCTTCCGGCTTTGCGCGACGGCGACGGGGCCGCCGCTTCTTCTTCCGATCGCCTTCTCCTTCCGGCTCGGCGCCGCGGTCGGAGCTGTATGTGTACGACTCCGTCTCCTCGGCTTCCTCGCGAATTGGTGCTTCGCGCCGCGCCTCGACGATCGCGTCGGAGATCGCATGCGTCACGAGCTCGACCGACTTGATCGCATCGTCGTTGCCGGCAATCGGCACTGTAATGAGATCGGGATCGGCGTTCGTGTCGACCAGAGCGATAATCGGAATGCCGAGCTTGTTTCCTTCGCTCACGGCGATGCGTTCCTTCTTCGAGTCAACGACGAACATCAGGCCCGGAAGCCTCGTCAGATTCTTGATGCCCGAGAGGTTCTTCGAGAGCTTGTCGCGCTGACGCGCCATCATCAGCTGTTCTTTCTTCGTGTAGTTCTCGAAATCTCCGCCTGACTCACTGCCGGCCTCGAGCTCCTTCAGGCGCCGGACCTGTTTCTTCACCGTCTGAAAGTTGGTGAGCAGTCCACCGAGCCACCGCTCCGTGACGAACATCGCCCCGCAGCGCTCGGCTTCCTCCTTCACAATGTTGACGAGCTGGCGCTTGGTGCAGACGAACAGCACTGCGTCGCCGCGCAGGATCACATCGCGCGCGAGCTTCTTTGCGAGCTCGAGCTGACGCAGTGTTTTCTGAAGGTCGATGATGTGAATCCCGTTGCGCTCGGCGAAGATGAAGCGGCGCATCTTCGGATTCCAGCGGCGGGTCTGGTGCCCGAAATGGACACCGGCGGCGAGTAGCTGATCGAGATTGGGCTCAGTCATTCAGTGGAGGTTTCCTCTAACGCTTGGAGAACTGGAATTTCTTGCGGGCTTTCGGACGGCCGGGCTTCTTGCGCTCGACAGCGCGTGCGTCGCGCGTGAGCAGTCCGAGGTCGCGCAGCTTGCGCCGGTGCGATTCGTCGATCTTCACCAGGGCGCGGGCGACAGCGAGACGCAGCGCACCGGCCTGACCGGTGAGTCCGCCGCCTTCTACCTTCGCGATGATGTCAAAACGACCGAGCGAATCTGTTGCTGTGAACGGCTGCTGAATAGCGGCAACGTGAGCCGAGCGCGGGAAGTAATCGCCCAGAGTACGGCCATTCACCTGCCATTTTCCGGAGCCGGGCTTGAGATACAGTCTGCAGCGCGCTTCCTTGCGGCGCCCGATTGTGTGCGTGGTTGTCGTGCTGTCAGCCATTACTTCGTCTCACCCTTTTCCTTGAGGTCCAGAACCTTCGGCTGCTGAGCGGCGTGCGAGTGATTCGCATTCGCGAAGACGCGCAGCTTGCGGCGCAGCGCCTGCCGGCCCAGCGCGGTTTTCGGCAGCATGCCGTATACCGCTTTTTCGATCACGCGCTCGGGATGCTTCTCGAGCATCGCTGCAAAGGGGACGAAACGCTCGTGTCCCATGTAGCCGGTATGGTGAAAGTACCGCTTCTGCTCCGCCTTCTTGCCGGTGACTTTTACCTTCGACGCGTTGATGACGATGACGTTGTCACCTGTATCCATGTGCGGTGTGTACATCGCCTTGTGCTTCCCGCGGATGATCTTCGCGACTTCGACGGCCAGGCGTCCGAGCACCATTCCATCGGCGTCGACGATAAACCAGTCGTGCTTGATGTCCTTCGGGGTTGCGGTGTATGTCTTCATTGTTGCGAGTTTAGACTGTGCGTAGAGCCGCACCCTGCCCTTGGGTCGGGAAGGCGGCGGGTTTCGGAGGCTTTGTATTGGGGTTCTGCGACAGCCTTTAAATTTACGAATCGCAGTGACTTAAGTCAACAACTGGCGCCCGCGTTTCGCCACCGCCACATTCGCCGCTCCCATACTCACAGGATCACCGATGCATGTAACACTGCGCTGGTATGCCGGCGCCTCTGCAGTGCGCCCCGGATCAGCGAGGGGGACACGTTCATTTCGTTCTCCAAGTAATTCTGCGTCCACGGGTCGAGCTCAAGAAAGTCTACTGCGAAAACCGCAGGTGCGAGGCGGGAGGTGTCGGGGGTCCCAGGTGGCAGGTGAGGTGAGAGGCGATTCTCTGAGGCCTCACCTCCGACGTCGCGACCTGTCTCCTGCGGCCTCGCACCCGTGATTTTCTCGTTTGATCCTATCGCTAAGCGCTGAACGGATGCGGTTGCTGTGATGTTGCGGTGCCGATATGTTTGCCCTCCCTTTGCGTTTAGCTGCTGGACATCCCATTTCTGGAGATCGCTGATGCGCTTTACCGCACTGGCAGGATGCGTTGTGCTTTTCGCTGGATGCAGCACGAACGAAGCACCGCCCGCAGTTGATACAACGGCTATGGCCCCCGCCCCCGAGGCCGCACCCGCGGCACCAGCGTCGCTGGCCACCTTCGCCGGGATTTGGAACGTGACCGTGAAGCCAGAAGGGCGCGACACGGTGGTGGCGACGTATGTGCTCAACACCACCGATTCCACCGCCTGGTCATTCGCCTTCCCGAAGGGTAAGCCTGTTGCGATGAGAGTGACGAGCGTGCGCGGTGACACGGTGGTAACGGAGACTGACTGGTTCGACAGTAGTGTTCGACCAGGTCTCAAGGCGCGCAGCAACGTTACTTCGTGGTTACGCGACGGAAAGTTGGTCGGGAAGAACCTCGTTCATTATCAGACGACGGGAGCGGACACCGTCCGCATCTTCGACACCGAAGGCACCAGGCAGTAGCTAGTCGTGCAGCACGGTCGGGTAGTGGGCGACGACTGACCCACTGCCCGGCTGAGTCTGCAGCCCTCAATTACTGTAGCTCGACGAGAATCGCGCCCTTCTCCACTGCCATTCCGACTTCGGCGTGCAGAGCTTTCACAGTCCCGCCTGTCTTCGCGCGCAGCTCGTTCTCCATCTTCATCGCTTCCATCACCACGGCGCCGTGCCCCGCAACGATCACGTCGCCGACTGCCACATTCACCCGCACGACCAGGCCCGGCATTGGCGCGATGATGGGAGCCGGACCTGACGGTTTCGCGACTGCCGCGGTGATGTCGCGAATTGCACGCGTCCGCTCATCCAGCGCCTCGACTTCAAAGCGATGGCCTCCAACCGATAGGACATAACGGCCACGCCTACCCGTCCGACGGACAATCACGCGATGGACTTCTTCGCCCAGCGTGAGGACGGCGAGCGGAGTTCCCTCGATCGGCTCGAGACGGGCTTCGACTTCGCTGCCATCTATCTTCGCGGTCGTTCCGTTCAGCTCTACTTCACGGCGCTCGCCATTGAGATCGACGACGTACTTCATGCGCCCGCCGGAACGAGCTCGCATACTGTCTCGACATGCGCTGTCTGCGGAAACATGTCGAAAGCGACCAGCGATCTTATTTCATATCGGGGCAGGCGCGACAGATCACGCGCGAGCGTCGCTGGATTACAGCTCACGTAAACCAGAACCCGTGGCTGTGGTGAAGCTCCATCGAGAACGTCAGTCACGGTCGAGCCGAGCCCCGCGCGCGGTGGATTGAGAATCACGGCGTCGGCGGGAAGTGCAGAAGGCAGCGCAGTCTCGACTCTGCCGCGAATGGACGTCGAGCCTTCCGGGAGGCGGCTGGCGGACCAGTTTGCAGCTTCAGCGTTCAGCTCGATCGCGGTTACTCGTGTGCCGGAGCCTGCGAGCTCGACAGCAACATCGCCAGTGCCTGAATACGCATCGATTACATGGCAAGGCGTGTGAGACGTAACCCGCTCGACCACGTGCTCATGTAACTGCGCCGCGACCGCCTCGTTCACCTGAGCGAATGATGCAGCCGGCCACCGCGACTCCCGATGGACGCGACGGTCCTGCAGCAGTCTCCTCGTTCCCGAATCGTTTTCCCACCACAACGCGGCGAGGCTCGGCACGGCGGCGAAGAGGTCAGCGGCCATCGGAAAGTGCGCCGCTCCAATAAGCGTGAAGACGGCGCCTTCAGAAGTGAGCCGCACACTTCCCCGCAGCGGCTGCCAGTCCGGGAAAAAGCGCGAATGCTCGAGGATCGATCGCCAAACGGCCACAGCGCCGCTATCGGTGATCGGACAATCCTCGAGCCGGAAGATCTGCGACGGATCGTCGTACCTGTGCAGACCGGCAATCCACTCCCCGCTCGCGGATTTTCGCATTGCCAGAGTCAGTTTGCTTCGATATCGCCATTCGTTGTCGCTCGCGCGTATCTCCACCTCGCTGACCTTGCGCTTCCCAATCCGTTCCAGAGCGTCGCGAATAATCCTTTGCTTGGCGCGAAGCTGCGCCGCGTATGACATGTGCTGGATCTGGCAGCCGCCACAGTGATCGCGCGTGTAATGCTCGCACGGCGGGTCGACTCGTACCGGAGATGGTCGCGCGATGGTGCGAAGGGTCCCGCGCGCGAAGCTCGCTTTCCCGGCAATTCTCGCGGTGACGAGATCGCCTGGCGCCGTGCGAGGGACGAACACTACCAGTCCGTTGCTGCGGCCGACGCCGTCGCCGCCTGCGGCGATGGATTCGATCTCGAGCGAAACCATTTGCGGCATCAGCCGAGGCTCAACGAAGTGATTCGAGGCGCGCGGTGTTCTTCCACCGATTCGAGCCGTCCGCCGTCGCGCACTCATTATATAGAGGTGCGCCCGCGACTCCGGCGAGGCTCGTCCCAGCAGCCGACGTACGCGGGCCGGGACCATTCGCTTTTGCGGCCTGCCCCAGCGTCGCCTGCGCCGCCGGTCCGCGGCCGCGGTCTCGCTCGGCCAGCAACGCCGCGGCGATTGCGGCGATCTCCGTTGTCTCCCTGGGCGGGCGAACGTTAGTCAGCGATTCAAGACGTCGCTCGAGCCACTGAATCTCGATCTCCCCGCGCCGGAATTCCCCATCTTCCATCAGCCGGAGGTGGAAGTCTCGTGAGGTCTCGACGCCGTCGATCACAAGCTCGAGAAGTGCGCGATGCATCCGCTCGATCGCGAGCTCCCTCGTCGCCGCCCACACTATGAGCTTGGCGAGGAGCGGGTCGTAATGGAGGCCGACTTCACTGCCCGACTCTATCCCGCCGTCCCAGCGGACTCCCGGGCCGCTCGGGATATGCAGATAGTCGATGCGGCCGGTCGAAGGAAGGAATCCATTTGCAGTGTCTTCACTCGTGATTCGGCACTCGATCGACCAGCCCCGCGGTTTGATCTCTTCCTGCTTGAAGGGGAGACGCTCTCCGGCCGCCACACGCAGCTGCCACTGGACCAGATCGATCCCGGTGACGAATTCCGTCACCGGATGCTCGACCTGGAGGCGCGTGTTCATCTCCAGGAAATAGAAATTGTCTTCGCTGTCGAGCAGAAACTCACAGGTGCCGGCGTTGACGTAACCCGCCGCGCGAGCGAGGCGCACCGCAGCCTCACCCATCCAACGTCGAAGCTGCGACGACACTGCAACGCTGGGCGATTCCTCCAGCATCTTCTGGTGACGTCGCTGGACGGAGCACTCACGCTCGCCGAGTGAAAGAACGTTGCCGTGCCTGTCGGCCAGAACCTGAATCTCGACATGCCGCGGACCCTCGATGTATTTCTCGATGTAGACCGCGTCGTCACCGAACGCGTTCTGCGCCTCTCTTTGCGCGGCTCCAAGCGAAGCCTCGAGCTCCGACGCCTGACGAACGACGCGCATCCCCTTCCCGCCACCGCCGGCGGCGGCCTTGAGCAACATGGGATACCCGAAGGTTTCCGCGAGTGCGAGCGCGGACTCGACATTTGTAAGCGCCTCGGTCGTTCCGGGAACCACGGGCACGTCGTGCTGCAGCGCCAGCGTGCGCGCCGCTGTCTTGTTCCCGAGCGCGGCAATCGCTTCCGCTGGTGGACCGACGAACATAAGTCCTGCGTCACGCACTGCCCGCGCGAACCATTCCCTCTCGGAAAGAAATCCGTATCCAGGGTGAATCGCCTGCGCGCCGCGCTCCCGTGCAACTTCGATGATGCGATCGCCGAGGAGGTAGCTCTCGCGCGAAGGAGGCGGGCCGATATTGACGGCTTCGTCTGCTTCACGAACGTGCGGCGCCGCTGCATCTGCGTCGCTGTAGATCGCGACGCTCTTCACACCCAGCTCGCGACACGCCCGGATTACTCTTACGGCAATCTCGCCTCGGTTGGCGACCAGAACTTTTGAGAACACGGACTAAAGCGGGATATTCCCGTGTTTCTTCGGCGGGTTTTTGTCGCGCTTGCGCTGAAGCGTCGACAGCGCTTCGATCAGCCGCGGCCTCGTGTCGCGCGGATCGATGATGTCGTCCAGATAGCCTCTGCCGGCGGCGATGTAAGGATGCGCGAACTTGTCGCGGTATTCCTGAATCTTCTCGTCTGTCGCTTTTGCGGGATCATCGCTGGCGGTGATGTCCTTCCGGAAAAGAATCTCCACCGCGCCTTTCGGTCCCATCACCGCAATCTCGGCCGTCGGCCAGGCGACGTTGAAGTCGCCGCGGATGTGCTTCGAGCTCATGACGTCGTACGCTCCACCGTACGCCTTCCGCGTGATGACGGTGAGCTTCGGCACAGTCGCCTCGCAGTAGGCAAAGAGCAGCTTCGCTCCGTGCTTGATGATTCCGCCGTGCTCCTGCGCAATGCCCGGCAGAAATCCGGGGACATCCTCGAACGTCACAACTGGAATGTTGAACGCGTCGCAAAACCGTATGAACCGTGCCGCCTTGAGTGACGCGGCGATGTCGAGGACACCCGCAAGCACAGCCGGCTGATTCGCGACGATGCCGACGCTGAACGCGCCCAGGTGGGCGAAGGCGCAGATGATGTTGCCGGCATATTCGGGCTGGATCTCGTAGAATTCGCCGTCGTCCACGACGCGCTTGAGCACGTCGTGCATGTCATAGGGTTTGTTGGGGTTATCCGGTACGACCTCGAGTAAAGCTTCATCTCTTCGATCGGCTGGATCGGACCCCGTGCCCCGGGGCGGATCGTCGAGGTTGTTCGACGGAATGAATCGAAAAAGATCACGGATCGCCTGGAGGCACTCGGGCTCGGAATCGTGCGCGACGTGCGCGACGCCCGAGATTGCCGAGTGCGTGTTGGCACCGCCGAGCTGTTCCATGGTCACGTCTTCGTGTGTCACCGTCTTCACGACGTTTGGGCCGGTCACGAACATGTACGAGCTGCCGCGCACCATGTACGTGAAGTCCGTTATCGCCGGAGAGTACACTGCCCCGCCGGCGCAAGGGCCGAGTATTGCGGATATCTGCGGAATTACGCCGGAGGCCAGGGTGTTGCGGAGGAAGATGTCGGCGTAGCCCCCGAGCGAAACGACCCCTTCCTGTATCCGTGCGCCGCCGGAATCGTTGAGGCCGATAACGGGCGCGCCGTTCCGCATCGCAAGGTCCATGATTTTGCAGATTTTTTCAGCGAACGCCTCGGAGAGCGATCCACCGAACACGGTGAAGTCCTGCGAGAAGACGTAGACGATGCGGCCGTCGATGCGTCCGTGGCCAGTGACTACGCCGTCCCCGTAGTAGCGTTGCTTCTCGAGCCCGAAGTCGTGCGAGCGGTGGACGACGAAGCGGTCGAGCTCGACGAATGAGCCTTCGTCGAGGAGAAGATCCAGCCTCTCGCGAGCGGAGAGCTTTCCCTTCTCGTGTTGAGCTTTGAGGCGTGCCTCGCCGCCGCCTTGCTCCGATTCTGCTCGCCGGCGCTCGAGGAGGGAGAGCTTGTCCCGCATTGTCATAGGCGGGAGAAGCTAACGTTAGATGGTTGAGGCATCTACCCTGACGCGACTCCTGCTTCTGACTGTTCGAGGAAGAATCGGATTCACGCCGCGAGTTTATGGTGATGCGATCGGAGGCGTTGGCGTGACTCTTCCGGCTTATGTCGCATCCGCCGGTCCTTACGATCCCTGCGGCCCACCTCGGACGCGGAGTCGAGCCGGAAAGAAGGTACCGTCTGCTCGAACGCGTGCGGCATCGCTTGAGAACGCTACGGTACAGCCTACGAACCGAGCGAGCGTACCTCGATTGGATTCGCCGCTTCATTCTCTATCACGGGCGGCGGCACCCAAGCGGGATGGGTGAGCGCGAGATCGCGACCTTCCTGACGCATCTCGCAGTCGAGAAGCACGTGAGCGCCTCGACCCAGAACCAGGCATTGCACGCAATCCTCTTCATGTATCGCCACGTCCTTGCGCAGACGGTCGGATTCGTATCTGACATAGCGCCGGCGAAGCGGGGGCGCCGTCTTCCTATAGTATTGTCGTCCGGTGAAGTTCGCGCGATCCTCTCGCGTCTGCGCGGTGTGCACCGGTTATGTGCCACCCTGATGTACGGGAGTGGCCTGCGAGTGTCGGAGTGCATTGCGCTCCGGGTGAAGGACATCGACTTCGATCGCAACGAAATCACCGTTCGCGCGGGCAAGGGCGACAAGGATCGCCGCGTGCCCTTGCCTCGAACCGCTATCCCGGCTCTGAGCGTGCATCTCGAGCGCGTGAAGGCTCAGTTTCAGCGCGATCTGCGCTGCGGTATGCAGGGTGCGGCATTGCCCGGCGCATTGGGACGAAAGCTCCCGCACGCAAACCGCGAGTGGAGCTGGCAGTACGTCTTTCCCGCCGTTCGGACCTACACCGAGGGCGAGACTGGAATTCGCCGGCGCCACCACATCCACGACACCGCGATTCAGCGGGCGTTCACCGCGGGGGTGAGAGCCAGCGGAATTGCCAAGCGCGCGACGTGTCACTCGCTGAGGCATTCCTTCGCGACGCATCTTCTGGAGAGCGGAGCGGACATCCGGACGATTCAGGAACTGCTGGGCCACTCGGATGTCCGGACTACGATGATCTACACTCACGTGCTGAACAAGGGCGGGATGGGTGTCACGAGTCCAGCCGATCGGCTCTGAGAACCACGCGCGTGACCCACTTAGGTGACAGGGGTCCTGCCAGTCGATGCTCGGGCTCTCCGCCGCCTTCAACAAAGTTTATGTCGCAAGACTTCTGCGACATTTCGCGCATCTCCGGGTGCGCAAGATGCGATCAAGTCGGTGTCGCTTCGATCGTTGCGCACGCGGCCGACATCTCTCTCAGCATCAATCACTGCAGACGCTTGCAGCAATTTCCCGTGCGCCGCAGTATATCTTGGCGACCCAAGTATTAGTTCATACAGCAGCCGTGGATTCTTTCCCAAAACAGGTTGAGGCGCCGGCGCGGGGAGGCTCGCTTTCTACGCGGATGGCGAGTCAAACAAGTCCAGCCGACACATCAGGCTGCTCGTGAAGCCCAACGGCGCCCACATCGTCTTCGTGCGCACCCGCGAGCGCGTCGGATCGAACGAACTTCGCTACACACGACCTCGCGGGGGTAACATGTTTCATGTTGTGCACGACACCGGCATTGCTCGACACGGTGGGAAATGGGCCGCCTCGGCCGCGGCGCTTGCCGTTGGAATCTGCAGCGGCTCACTGCAAGCGCAGCGTCCGCAGTGTG
>DASQFN010000123.1 GCA_035633115.1 Gemmatimonadaceae bacterium
CATTGGTAGATCCTTACACTTCCTTCGGCGGCTGTCCGCCGAGTTGGGCGTCAAGACCCCCTTTCAAACCGTGCATGCGGATTTCCCGCACACGGCTTACGGGTGGCCTCTCGGGTCGTCGCATTACGCAGCCTCCGGATAACGTACGATGCCTCGTAGGCGATAGAGCCCCAGGTTCCAGAAGGACTCGCGCGTCCAGCGCTCTGCCTCGCCCGGTCTCAGATGACGTCCCTTGCGCGCGAGGCGCAAGTGACGTAGCCGTTTCCAGACGTAGGTGTCGAGCTGGATGAAGCGCTTGGCGGCATTGCCGGTGCGGAAGTAGTTGCCCCAGCCCCGGATTATCGGGTTGAGATCGGCGATGACCTCGCGCAGATCCGCGTGGCATCGTGACCTCGGAGTCAACGCCTTCACGCGCTGCCTTATGCGCTGCATCGAGCGCTGGGACGGCCATCGCTGGAGGAAGTAGAGCTTGCGCCCCGTCATCTCCCAGAGCCGGCCGCTCAGACGCTTGTGCAGATGACAGCCGAGGAAATCGAACCCCTCTTTGCCGTCGAAGAGCTCGACCCGCCTCGTCTTATCCGGGTGCAGCTCGAGACCGAGGCGGCCCAGGATCACCCGGATCCGCTCCTCGGCCTGCTCGCACGCCGATCTCGTGCGGCACATCACCACGAAATCGTCCGCATAACGCACCAGCGTCCCCAAAGGGGCGCTATGGCGCGTCCACAGCACGTCGAGCACGTGCAGGTAGATGTTCGACAGCAAGGGCGAGATCACCCCGCCCTGCGGCGTACCCAGGACCGTCGGGTACACCTTGCCGTCCTCCATCACTCCCGCCTCAAGCCACTGCCGCAGCAGCTTGAGCACTTGCCGGTCCGAAACCCGCCGCGCCACGAGTCGCAACAGCTTCTCGTGGTCGATCGACCCGAAGTAGTCCCGGATGTCGGCATCGAGCACGTGGTGATGCCCCTTGGCGCCGAGCTTCCTCAGCGTCTCCAGTGCATCCGTCGCACTCCGCTTCGGCCGAAAGCCGTACGAGACCGACAAGAAATCCGCCTCGAAGATCGGCCCCAGCACCAGCTTCGCCGCCATCTGAACTACCCGATCCCGTACCGTCGGAATGCCCAGCGGCCGCTTTCTTCCGTCTGCCTTCGGGATATACCGGCGCAGCACCACCTCTGGCCGGTATTTCCTAGCCCGCAGCACGGCGGCCAGCTCTTCAATGAAGCGCTCGACGCCGTACCGCTCGATGTCGGCGATCGTCTCGGCATCGACGCCCGCCGCACCTTTCTTGGCCCGTACCCGCCTCCACGCCTCCCACAGGACGTCACTCCTGTGGATGTGGTCGTACAGGGCGTGAAAACGCCTTCCCGGGGACCGCTTGGCTGCGGCCCACAGTCGCCGTTGCAGGTAGCGCACTTTCTCGCGCGGCCCAAGGCCGCCGGGGTTGTTAGGTCCGGTCTTGCCGGCCATTCCCTCGCACGTGCCTGCTCCGACGACAACACCACCCCAGGGACCCTTCCCTCCCGCGGCGTTGTTCGCCGCCGCGATCTGCGGTACTACGATCCCCTCGGACTCCCGCTGCGCACGCCCCGACTTCGCCTTCGGCTTATACGGGCGCGCTCGCCGCGACAACGGCTGCGCAGACGGGCCTCTCGTGTTCCGCGCCTCTCCTTGCCCACGTGCTGCGCCCCATACCCCGCCGGGACCCCAAGCAGGCTCCGGTTCTCCGGCTTGGAACATGGCCTTCGCCGTGACATGAGCGGCTCGGCTCCCGGGTTGTAAATCTGTCGAGGCTGCAGGCTTCACTTTATGTTGCGGCCCATGGACTTGCTCCCCGCTACACGGCTTGCGCCGCCTCGCGGGCTTTTGACGCCCCGCTTGGGCGACGAGGTCTCCCTCGCTCACCTGGGGCCTGCTACTCGGCGCTCCGGCGCTTACCGAGACGGGACTCACACCCGCTGGAGACACGCAGCATGCAGACGCCAACCCTAACCGCGG